>CAYJKL010000067.1:0-1009 GCA_964370755.1 uncultured Muribaculaceae bacterium | reverse complement strand
GTAAATCAGCAGACTGTTTAATTTTTTGCCCCGTTGAAGACTCAATAAATGAAACTATTTTATCAAATTTTTCATTATCAATATCTTCCCCAAGATTACTTTCTTCATTTTTAACTTGATGTTCTTTTGTATCTTCATATCTAAGTTCAAATTCAGTTAAAACTTCTGGAGCAGTTACCATTTCTTCAATTACGATATCAGGTGTTTCATTTATTAATGCAGCATCTGTTTTATCTATATATTTTTTATATATTACAGCCCCTGTAACTGTAATAGCGGCAACAATAGTCATTGCTCCAATTCTAATTATAAACTTTTTAGAAACAGTTTTATCTATAAAATCTTTTATACTATAATACACATAAGCAACTTTTTTAGCAGAAGATTCAAGTAAATTATCAGCAAAATTCTCCACTTCTTTTTTAGCCTTTTCCTTGAAATCCGCCAAATCTTTTTTAGACATATAAAGCGTTTCAGTTGCAGGCCTCATAACTCCTGACTTAGGATCCATAACTCCTGCACGAGCAGCAGTAGCCCCTAAAGGCGCTTCTTGCGGAGTTAAACTAATAGCCTCACCACTTAACACAAATTCTCTAATAAAATTATAAAGTTCAAGTTGCTCAGCAGACAAATTTAAATATTCTTTTTGCAAATCATCATACTTCATTATTAAACTAGCCGGAATAATTAACTCTTCTCCAAATTTTGTAGTCTCATTTTTTATTACATAAACACTATTACCATTTACATTTTCTTCTTTAACCAAACAATTAGCACCTAAATAACTATTAAATAACTTTTTAATTTTTTCAATTTCAGATATTTTAGTGTCGATATTATGCCCTTCTTCAATAATAATAGATTCAGTTATATACATTCCATCATTATCAAACATTAACTCATATTTCATATTGTACCATCCTTTAAAACTTTTTTTATTTCTTTACCAATTAGCATCCCTGAATCTTTTTTTAAACTTTTCTTTAAATTTTTATTATATTTTTCTAGT
>CAYJKL010000066.1:0-1013 GCA_964370755.1 uncultured Muribaculaceae bacterium | reverse complement strand
TAAGCTTCCAATTTCTCTTCTATTTCTGACTCAATTTTATGCCCCATACTATTAATTAGTTTAATTCCATTGTCATAAAATGGGTTATGACTTGCGGAAATCATTATTCCACAATCAAAATCTTCTGTTCTTGCTACATAAGATACACTTGGTGTTGTCGTTACGTGTAATAAATAAACATCTGCACCTGATGCTGTTAATCCTGCAACCAGAGCATATTCAAACATATAGCTACTTCTTCTTGTGTCTTTCCCTATTACTGCTTTTGCCTTCTTCTTTTGTCCGTAATGCCATCCTAAAAATCTACCTACTTGAAACGCATGTTCTACTGTAAGAACTTTATTCGCTTCTCCTCGAAAACCATCTGTTCCAAAATATTTTCCCATTTATTTCTCCTCTTTTGACTTTACTATGCATTTTTGACTTTACTCTGCATTTTTGACTTAACTCTGCACTTTTGACTTTACTATGCATTCTCATTATACAGATTATCCTATTCACTGACAACTAGAATCTATATTCACCTACAACTAGAATCTATTTCACTGTTCAATCCCCCTTATTTGTAGTATAATAAATCTGCTTTCAATTAATATGAAAAGTAGATTTATTCTAATAATTCTATACGGAGGTTATCATGAATTATATTAGTATTTTTGATGTTATTGGTCCAAATATGATCGGACCTTCTAGTTCCCACACTGCAGGCGCCGTTTCCATTTCTTTATTGGCCAGAAAATTATTTCCACATGAAATATCAAAAGTTACATTTACCTTATATGGTTCTTTTTCAAAAACATATCAAGGACACGGCACTGACAAGGCTCTTCTTGGCGGAATTCTTGGTTATTCAACTGAAGATGTACGAATTCGTGACGCTTTTGACCTTTCAACCAAAGGTGGATTAAATTACAACTTCATAGTAGACGAGGAAACAAAAACAAATCATTCTAATACGGTAGACATTCTACTCGAAAGTGAAGACGGTAGTATCCAATCTGTCCGCGGAGAAT
>CAYJKL010000065.1:0-1108 GCA_964370755.1 uncultured Muribaculaceae bacterium | reverse complement strand
TTGTTGGAGGAGCAACTGCATACTTCATGATGAATAAAAAAGCTAGAAGAAAAGCTGAAAAATTTGCAGAAATAGCATACCGCGATGCAACAAACTTTTTTGATAAAAACATGAATTAATTTTAAGGTAACTTTTGGTTATCTTTTTTTTGTGATTTATGGTACAATAATACGGATGGAGGAAAATTTATGGGAGTAATAATTGCAATAGATGGACCAGCTGGTTCAGGTAAAGGAACAATGGCTAAAGTAATAGCTGAACAAAGAGGTTTTTTATACGTAGATACAGGAGCTCTTTATAGAACAGTAGCCTTAAAATGTATGAAAGAAAATGTCGCTAGTACAGATTTAGAGGGTATTAAAAAAGTATTAGAAATTTTAAATCCAGAAATTATTTCTGAAAATGGTAACTTTACAGTAATCATGGATGGAGTAAATGTATCTGAAGAAATTAGAGAGCACAGTGTAAGTGAGTTTGTACCAAATATAGCTAAACTTGATTTTGTAAGAGAAAGTATTTTACATATACAAAGAGGAATTACAAAAAATCACAATATAGTTATTGAAGGAAGAGATATATGTACTGAAGTATTTCCAAATGCTGAAGTTCAAATATTCTTAACTGCTTCACTTGAAGTAAGAGCACAAAGAAGATACGAGCAAGATATTGCTGCAGGTAGAAACGTTACTTACGAAGAAATCTATGAAAATTTAAAGGAGCGTGACATTAAAGATTCAACAAGGGAAATAGCACCTTTAAAAGTAGCTCCAACTGCCGTAGTAATAGACACAAGTAATTTATCTTTAGAACAATCAATGGACGCTATTAACGTTGTTATTGAAAGTAAAATAGGTCACAAATATTATGGACCAGAAGTAGAAGGTAAAAAAGTAGCATTTAGTATCTAAATTGACTAAAACACGAAAATGTAGTATCATATATATTACATTTTTTTGTGGAGGAAATATCATGAATGATTTAACAAAACTAATAGATGATATATACATTATATTAGTAACGTATTACGATAATAATTTTACAAATGAAATTCTTTGGTATTTCAAAGAGGTTTTTCATCATGTGTTAAATAAAGATATTACTAGTATTC
>CAYJKL010000064.1:0-1148 GCA_964370755.1 uncultured Muribaculaceae bacterium | reverse complement strand
TATACTACTTTTGGTTTTAATAACTTGAAGGAGTGATTTATTTATGGGTTTACAAGCGGGTATTGTTGGACTACCGAATGTTGGTAAGTCTACGCTTTTTAATGCGATTACTAAGAAAAATATTTTGGCTGCTAATTATCCTTTTGCTACTATTGAGCCTAATGTAGGTGTTGTATTGGTGCCTGATACTAGACTCGATTTTTTAAAGGGAGTTTATAATCCTAAGTCACTTGTACCTACTGCTTTTGAATTTATTGATATTGCTGGTCTTGTTGAAGGGGCGGCTTCTGGTGAAGGTCTTGGTAATAAGTTTTTATCTCATATAAGAAGTGTTGATGCGATTGTTGAAGTTGTTAGATGTTTTGATGATGAGAATATTACTCATGTAAGCGGGGCAACTGATCCGGTTAGAGATATAGAAATTATTAACGTAGAACTTATTTTAAGTGATTTAGAAATAGTTAGTACTAGAATTGATAAGATTGAAAAGAAGGCTATTGCTACTAAAGATAAAGATGGTTTAGAAGAGGTTAGAATTTTAAAAATTTGTAAAGATGCTTTAGAGCAGAATAAAGCTCTTAGAAGTTTAGATTTAAATGAAGATGAGCTTGAGAAAATTAAAAACTTTAATTTTATTACTTTGAAACCTATTATATATGCTGCTAATGTTAGTGAAGAAGATATTGTTGTTGGTGATAATGATTATACTTTAAAAGTTAAAGAGTATGCTGAGGCTGAAGGTGCTGGTGTAATAGTAATGTGTGCTAAACTTGAATCAGAGCTTGCAAGTTTAGAAGATGAAGAGAAGCAAATGTTTTTAGAAGAACTTAGTATTACTAATTCGGGGTTAGATAAACTTATTTTTGCTACTTATGATTTACTTGGTCTTGCAACATATTTTACTGCTGGAGTACAAGAAGTAAGAGCATGGACTTTTAGAAAAGGTTTTAAGGCACCTAAGTGTGCTGGTATAATACATTCTGATATTGAAAGAGGTTTTATTAGAGCAGAGGTAACTAGTTTTAATGATTTAGAAGAGTATGGTTCTGAACTAAAAGTTAAAGAAGCTGGTAAACTTAGAATAGAAGGAAAAGAGTATGAGATGCAAGATGGTGACATCTGTTACTTTAGATTTAATGTATAGACTT
>CAYJKL010000063.1:0-1419 GCA_964370755.1 uncultured Muribaculaceae bacterium | reverse complement strand
TTATGATAAAAAATCGTATTAACCTCTTTATTATCCACTAAAACATTACCATTTACATCTAATACTCTTCCTCTCTTAGCGCTAGCCCCATATACATAAACATTAGTCTTAGAGTATAACTCATCTAAATAAAATTCTCCCATAAAAACATTTAAGTAAACAACTCTACTTATAATAACTAAAAAAACTAAAGCTAAAAATATAACAATTTTCTTCATAAATACTACTTTTAGTATTCTCAAAATAAATATTTTTCATACAATTAATTAGGTGATTAAAAATGTACAAAGTACTTGAAAAATATATAAATAATTTAACAGAAGAAAAAGTAAAAATTCTTGCTCAAAAAAATAACATAATTTTAAGCGACAATGAAATATCTTTTACTTATAACTTCATCAAAAAAAATTGGAACACTATACTAAGTAACCCAAAAGCATTTAACATAGATAAATACAAAGACAACTATGAAGAAGAAAACTTTATAAAAATCAAAAAACTATACATAACCCAAATAACAAAGTATTCACGTTATATATAGTTTAAATCTAATTATATTAAATGTAGACAAATATCACATAAAATGGTATTATTGTTATACCGGAGAGCAGAAATGTTCTTGACTGGTCAACCATTAGAATTAGATTGTTTATTTAGCGTTACTAGCACTTATCTAATGGGAAAGAAGGCCTTTGTCTTTCTTTTTTTATGACTAAATTAAATAAAAAAATTACATATAGTAATTTTTAATATTTTCAATTAAATTTTCATCAAAAGTTTTACTTTTAATCATTTCAATTTCAAATTTATAAGGCGGATAACTGTCTTTTTCATTTGGCACAAAAGGTGTTTCTAGTATTTTCGGAACACCATCAAGTTTCTCATTATAACAAACATCAATTAAACTATCAAAACCAATATTTCCTAAACCAAAATTTTCATGTCTATCTTTTTTCATACCAATTTCATTTTTCGAATCATTTAAATGAATACATTTTATTTTATCTATACCTATTTCTTTATCAAACTCTTCTAAATATTCACTAAACTTACTTATATCTACCCCAGAATCATTTAAATGACAAGTATCAAGGCAAACTCCAAGATAATCACTATTAACACTTCTTACTACATATTTAAGTTCTTCTAAATTAGAACAAACTTCAGTACCTTTACCAGCCATAGTTTCAATTAAAATAAGCACGTCTTCATTAACTAAAAGTTTAAGTGCTTCTATTACATTATCAAGACCCACACTTTTTTCAATTCCAACTGCATTACCTGGATGAATAACCATACTAGTTACTCCTATCATTTTACATCTTTCTATTTCTTTTTTTAAAAAATCTACTGAAAAATCCCACTGTTCTTTTTTAGCAGTTGCTAAATTTACTATATACGGCGCATGACAAATAACAT
>CAYJKL010000062.1:0-1940 GCA_964370755.1 uncultured Muribaculaceae bacterium | reverse complement strand
TAAGATTTAACACTTCTACTTGTAAGGTCATATTTTTCATCAAAGAAAACATATAATACTTTAATTATAGCAAGTACTGGTGTTGCGAATATCATACCAATTATACCAAAGAAGTACCCAAATAATAGTAAACCTATCATGATAAATGCTGGATGAAGTGATGCTGCTTTGCCCATAACTACTGGCTGAAGTACATAGTTTTCAAGTAACTGAACTATAATTGCTATGATAAGTACTCCAGTTCCTACACCTGGACCTTGAGTATACCCAACAAGCACTGCTACTCCACCACCTATATATGGTCCAACGTATGGAATTAAATCTGTTATACCACAAAATAGACCTATTAATAGAGCTGCTTCAAGACCTACTATTGCAAAACCTACTGTATCACAAATAAATACCATTGTAGCTATTAACAATATACCATTAACACATTTTCTTACTTCACTACCGATATTTCCTAAAACATGTACTACATCTTTTTCATGTTTTTTTGGAATAAATCTTAAAAATGCTTTTTGAATATTTGAAAAGTCTACTAACATATAGAATCCTATAATAAATCCAAGTACTATTTCAAATACACCACTAAAGAATGATGTAATAATACCAAGCGCATTACTAGGCAGGCTTGATGCAAGATCACTTCCAAATTCATTTAAAGTTTCTACAAAAGTTTCTTCCATACCTTTAGTATCTATTCCACTATCACTAAATGACTTAAAAACACTTTCTGATAAATCAACAGTTGTATCTATAACACTGGGTATAAACGTTATAAATTCATTAATTTGTTCAACTATAATTGGAACAAATAAACTAATAAATAAGAATAGAAATAATATGATTCCTGTATAAACTATTAAAGAGCAAAGTATTTTAGATTTAACTTTTTTATTTATTTTAGTTACTAATGGACTAAATAACCACGCTATAATAAAACCCATGAATACTGGCGATAATATATCAAAAATTGTGAAGATAAAACCAAAAATATTTAGTCTTTCTCCAATATAAATACCACCTATAACTAGTGCTACAATCATAAAAATATAAACTAAATCAAGTATTTTTACTCCTCGTTTAACTAAATCACTCATTTTATCTTCTGGTACTTCTTTTATTTTCTTCACGTTATCACCTCTTATAACTATTATACACGATTTTAAGAAATTATTGTAAAAAAAAATTACCCGAAGGTAATTTTAACATTTTTTATCCATTTAGGAATTCATTATAATCATTTGTAATTGTTATATTACTGCTTGTTATGTATTTTTTTAATTCATTACTTACACTTGAATTTTCGAAGTAAATTATACTACCAAAAGGAATATAAAGTGCATTTGTAACGTGATTTTTTATAGTATTGTGATCATCGTAGGATTCCTGATCATTCACTTGAAGTCCATATTCATCAATAGTATTAAAACTTGATAATAACACTGAATCTAAACTATCAGAAATATTAATTTTATTTATTGAACTGTAATAGAATAACTCTTTTATACTATATTCAATATGTATATCGGTGTATGAGTTACCAAATGAGTGTACCTCCATTTCACTTAGTGATGAACTATCAAAATTACTTAAATCTAAAAAATCTATTTTTGCATAAGAGAACATATTTTCCATATCTTCTACGCCGCTTGTATTAAATCTGCTTACATCTAGTTCTCTAATGTCAACTCTAGAAAACATACCACTCATATTTGTTACATTACTCGTATCAAATCCACTTACATTTAAAGCTGATGCATCTACTGAATAAAACATGTAACTCATATCCGTTGCTCTACCAGTATTAAACCCTTTTACATCTAACACTGTTGCCACAGTATTAAAAAACATGAATCTCATATCTGTTACTTTACTTGTATTAAATCCACTTACATCTATTACAGAAGAACGAGAATTTTGAAACATATAACTCA
>CAYJKL010000061.1:0-2059 GCA_964370755.1 uncultured Muribaculaceae bacterium | reverse complement strand
ACAGTGCACTCTACATTATGCGTGCCAACAGCTAAAGTAGATGTATTAAGAGGATTACAAACTATGTTGTTTCCTCCGCTTACTCCGTAAACTGGATCATTAAAATAACTTATTACATCTATAGAATCACCAACAGTAATCTCTGCAACATCAGAAGTTTTTGCAGTAATTGTAGGACCACTCAAATCAACTTTAACATTTATAATTTCTTCAAATTTATTACCCGCATTATCTTCAGCAGTAATTATTATTTGCTCACCTGCTGTATCATAATCAATCAAATAATTACTAACATTATAATTGTTTATCCCAGATATACTATCATTAGCAAGAAAATTTGATATTAAAACATTTGTAAAATACCAATAATTACCTTCTTTAGATCCACTAAAAGCATAAGAAATAACTGGATTAGTTTTATCGACTTTAACAACTATTTCTCTAGTTGAACTATGACCAGCATTGTCAGTTGTAGTAAGTGATATTGTTTCCCCACTTGTTTCATAATCAATTTTATTTTTACTAACAGTAGTACCACTTATACCAGATATATCATCTGTACCACCTGTATTACTAATTAATATATCACTTTTATACCAACCATTATTACCAGTTGTACCACTAATATCAAATAAACTAGCTATCGGAGCAGTTTTATCTATTTTAATTTCAATAATTTCTTCAGAAACATTTCCAGCTTTATCAGATGCTGTTATTATAATATTTTCACCTTTAGTTTCATAATCTATAAGAGTTTTATTTATATTATAACTTTTAATTCCCGATACATCATCTGAAGCACTATCATTTTTAATTTCAACATCAGTTATGTACCAGCCATTATCGCCTAATGTGCCACTTACTTCATATTCTAACTTAGGTTTATTTTTATCTATTTTAAGAGTCATTTCTTTAGTTACACTATGACCAGCATTATCAGTAGTAGTAAGTATTATCTTTTCTCCTACAGTTTCATAATCAATATTACTTTTATTAACAGTAGAAGCTTTAATACCTGATATATCATCACTTGCACCGCTTGTTTTAACAGTAACATCACTTATATACCAGCCATTTTCACCCATCGTACCATTAATTACGAAATCTCCAACTACCGGAGCACTTTTATCTATCTTAATTAAAATAACTTCTTCTACTTTATTACCAGCAATATCTTCAGCACTAATAACAATATTCTCACCCTTAGTCTCATAATCAATTAAAGACTTAGTAATATTAAAGTTCTTAACACCAGATAAAGTATCATCAGCATTATAATCAGTTATTTCTACATCAGATATATACCAACCATTTTCACCCATTTCACCTACTACATTATAAGATATAGTTGGCATAGTTTTATCAATTTTATAACTTAAAGAGCAAGTTACATCACTTAGCTTATCGTCTGTATACTTAGCCATAACACATACTTTAGAACTATTACTTTCTTCAGATATTTCAAATGTATTAGTACTACTTATTTTATCAGGAATACATTTATCATTAGTAGTGTTACAATATAATATTTCTTCTATCTCTAAATCACTATTTTCAACAATATTTGCTTCTACTATTACATTTTCATTAACAAAAGAAGTATTATCAACTAAAGATGTAAATGAAGCACTTAAATCTGAATCTAAATTTTTATCATAACAATCAAAAGTTTCACCATCATAAATACAATAGTCTTTAACTTCACTATCAATAGTACAATCTATAAATTCTAAAACATTATTAGTATACGAAATAGTATCACAAACAAACTCTTCATCATATAAATCATTATCTTTTAAAAATATTTCTTCTATATTTTGACTATTATAATTATTATCTTTTAAAAAAGAATATAATTCTTCATAAAAACTATTATTTTGCATAGAAAAAGAAAAATGGTTAATACCATATATTAATAGTGATATAAATATAAAAATAATAAATATTATTTTATATTTCTTCTTGTTGTTATTTTTCTCTGTATCCATATCTTCTCCTGCTACCATATACATATAGTATACCAAAATTCATAATAACAATCAATATATACAGATATTTA
>CAYJKL010000060.1:0-2242 GCA_964370755.1 uncultured Muribaculaceae bacterium | reverse complement strand
AGCTAACTAGAAATAGTTAGTTTTATTTTGCTTAGAGTTTTGATATAATGTATTAAAGGAGATATGCTTATGTTAGATATAAAAAAGATTACAAAATATTATGGAAATACACCTGGTATTTTTGAACTTTCTTTAACTATTAATAAAGGCGAAATTTATGGTTTTATTGGACCTAATGGCGCTGGTAAAAGTACTACTATAAGAAGTATACTTGATTTTATTAAGATTGAAAATGGGAAGGTTTTAATAGGTGGGAAAGGTAATACTGATAAAAATACTAAACTTTTAGTTGGTTATTTACCTGGAGAAATTAATTTGTATGATGATTTAACTGTCGTAGAGATGTTTAAATATAATAATAAATTTTACGAAAAAGATTATATGAATAATGCTTTTGAATTATCTAAGTATCTTGAGCTTGATATAAATAAAAAAATTGATGATTTATCTTTAGGGAATTTAAAAAAAGTAGGAATTGTACTAGCCTTAATGCATGAGCCAAAATTGCTTATACTTGATGAGCCTACTAGTGGACTTGATCCTTTAATGCAAAAAAAGTTTTATGATTTACTTATTTCTGAAAAGAAGAAAGGTACTACTATATTTTTTTCATCGCATGTACTTAGTGAAGTAAAATTAATATGTGATAGAGTAGGTATTGTTAAAGATAATAAACTTGTAAAAGAACTTAGTGTTAAAGAACTAGAAAATACTAATAGTTATAATATTGAAATACATAGTAAATTTTTAGAAGATATTGCTAGAGATTTGAATGTTGAAATTAGTAATAATAATTTTATTTATGATGGTGATATTAATAATTTAATAAAAGTTTTAAATAATTATAAAATTGATAGTCTATATATTAAAGAAGAAAATATTGAAAACGTTTTTATGAAGTTTTATGAGGTTAATGATGATAAATAGAGAATTAAAAGTTAATTTTAAAAGTTTAATTACTTGGGTTGTAGTTGTAATGTCAATTTTGTTGATTGTGTTTTTAATGTATCCTACAATATCAAGTAGTAGCGATATTAACATAAATGACATTGTTAAAATAATGCCAGAAAATTTATTGTCTGCTTTTAATATAGATTTAGTAGATATAAGTAGTGTAGATGGTTTTTTTAAAACTGAGGGTATGGTGTTACTTATGCTTATATATTCAATTTTTGCAGGTCAGTTAGGAGCTAATATTTTACTTAAAGAAGAGTCTGATAAAACAATTGAATTTTTATATTCAAAACCTGTTTCTAGAAGAAATATTTTAACTAGTAAAATTATTGCAGGACTAATAAATGTAGTTTCTTTGATTATTATTATGAGTGTATTTATTGCTATTGGTTTGTTAGTAAGTGATGCTCCAGTAAAAGATGTTCTACTTCTTAATTTTACATTAATAATGCCAAGTGTTTTAATATTTTTAATGACTTTGTTTGTATCAACTTTTTTTAGAAAAGCTAAACAAATGAGTGCGATAAGTTATGGTATTGTTTTTCTTAGTTATTTTGCTAATATGTTTAGTGGTATGTCTGAGAGTATAGAGTGGCTTAAATATTTATCTGTTTATACACTTGCGGATGTAAGAAATCAAGTTGCTAACAATATGTTTAATGAAACTTTTATTATTTTATTTATTATACTTGCTGTGATATTAATTATATTAACTTATGTAAGATATGATAATAAGGAGTATTTAAATTAATTTATAGTAATAAATTAGAGATGTAATCGTATTTTACATTAAAATAAAATTTGTGAAAATTGGAGGCAAAAATGGAAAAGAAAATTTATAATAAACTTGTTAGGGATAAAATACCTGAGATTATTAAAACTAATGGAGAAGATCCACTATGTAGGATACTTAATGAAAGTGAGTATGTAGAAAATTTATTTTTAAAATTACATGAGGAGACAGAAGAAGCGAGACTTGCTACTGATGAAGAAATTTTGGAAGAGTTAGCTGATATATATGAAGTTTTTAAATCTATTTGTAATGTAAAAGATGTGGATTTTGATGATGTAATTAAATGTGCAGATGAAAAGAACATAAAAAAAGGTTCTTTTAAAGATAGAATATTTTTAGAAAGTGTAGTAAGGTAAGAAAGTGATTAGAAATAGTCATTTTTTATTTTTTTTTAAGGGTTACTATGTTATACTTATTTAAGAGTAGATAATAAATTTATGTAGAAAGGTGTTTGTATGAAAAAAAATAAGTTAACAATTTTAGATTCAATACTTG
>CAYJKL010000059.1:0-2547 GCA_964370755.1 uncultured Muribaculaceae bacterium | reverse complement strand
CCATATATGCAAGTAACAATGGTTGAAAACTACAATGTATCTTATGCTGAGAAGTTAATACCAGCTTGCGATGTTTCAGAGCAAATTTCTTTGGCATCGAAAGAAGCTAGTGGAACAGGTAACATGAAATTTATGTTGAATGGAGCAGTAACATTAGGAACTGATGATGGAGCAAATGTTGAGATTCATGAATTAGTTGGTGATGAAAATATCTATGTATTTGGTAAAGACAGTGATACTGTTATTAAACATTATGAAAATGGAGATTATCGTGCTGTAGATTACTATATCAATGATGCAGATATTCGCACATGGATTGACTTTATTATTAGCCCAGAAATGCTGAAGTTAGGAAATACGCATATGTTATTAGAAATACATGCCGAGCTAATTAAGAAAGATTGGTTCATGACATTATTAGATGTAAAAGAGTATATCGAAATGAAAGAAAAGACTTTTGCAGATTATGCAGATCGTAAGGCATGGGCTAAGAAGATGATTGTAAATATTGCAAAAGCAGGTTACTTCTCATCTGATAGAACAATAGAACAATATAATACAGATATCTGGAAATTAAGATAAATTACTAACAGAGGAGAATAATATGAGAAGAACAGGAATCTTAGCACCAATTTTCTCACTACCAGGAGACTACGGAGTAGGTGACTTTGGAAAGGTAGCATACAAATTCATAGATAATTTGAAAAAAAATGGAGTGAAATTGTGGCAAATTCTGCCACTTAACCCAGTAGGATATGGTAATTCACCATACCAACCATACTCATCTTATGCAGGAGATGAAATTTATATTTCATTAGAGGAATTAGTGAGATTAAAGTTAATTCAAAAAGACGAACTTCAAGACAAAATTTCGCAAACATCAACGGTTGATTATGAGAATGCACGACAGATAAAAGGTAAATATTTGAAATTAGCTTTTTCTAGATTGTCTGAAAATGGGAAGCTGAAGGCAGAGTACGAGCAATTTCTAGTAGAACAAAAATGGGTGGAGACATATGCTATTTTTATTACAATGAAAAAGGCAAATGACTTACAATGCTGGTTGGATTGGCCAGTAGAATATAAAAATTGGATAGAGGATAAGAAACTTGATTTAAATTCATATGCAGAAGAGATTGAATATGAAAAATTCGTACAATTTCTATTCTTCAAGCAATGGTTTGCATTAAAAAAATATGCGAATGAAGCAGGTATTCAAATTCTAGGAGATATTCCTATCTATGTGGGAATTGATTCAGTGGATGTATGGGTTAACAAAGAATGTTTCTTATTAGATGATAAATCTCACCCTACATTTATTGCAGGAGTTCCACCAGATTACTTTAGTGAAACAGGACAACGTTGGGGGAATCCATTATATGATTGGGAATATTTAAAATCAACAGAATTTAAGTTCTGGATTGATCGCTTACGTTTCTCTAGTGAAATCTATGATATCGTTAGAATTGATCATTTTAGGGCGTTTGATACATATTGGAAGATTCCTTCTAGCTGCCCAACAGCAGTGGAAGGAGAATGGATTGAAGCGCCTGGATATGAATTGTTTGATCAAATATACAAAGAATTACCAGAAATTCAAATCGTAGCGGAAGACCTTGGAGATTTAAGACCAGAGGTACTAGAACTTCGTGATCACTATGATTTGAGTGGAATGAAAATTGTTCAATTCACCTTAGATCCAAATGAAACAAACAATGATTTTGAAGAAAAGAAGAATACAATTGTATACACTGGTACTCATGATAACCAAACATTATTAGGGTGGTATCAAGATTTGACTTCACATGAAAAGCGAAAAATCGGTAAAATGTATTCTGCATATAAAGAACCGAAATGTGTAAATAGAATCATACATGAATGCATGGAAAGCAAAGCAGATTTAGTTATTCTTCCAGTGCAAGATGTTATGAACTTAGATGATTCGGCTCGAATCAATACACCAGGAACAATCGGAAGTCCTAATTGGGAATGGAAGCTTGAAAATTATTCATTATTTAATAAAAAGATGAAAGCGATTAAAAATTTAGTCATTGAGACAAAACGTTAGTGGAGGAAGAACTATAATGGTATTAAGTGCAATTTATCATAGAACTAGTGATAATTGGTGTTATCCAATAGATAAGGATACAATATTGGTAAAGATTCAAACTGGTTATGAAGTAGATGAAGTGGCGATTTTTCATGGAGACCCATATGATGGAGGAATCATGGGTGGGGATTGGAAATGGTCAGGCAAGAAAGTAATTATTACTGATGTTAAAGAATTAGAATATCATAAAGTGTGGACAATTCAGTTAAAGCCAGAATATAAAAGAACAAAGTATTACTTTGAAGTTAAAAGTAAAGATGAAGTAATACAAGTGTATGAGGACGGTTTCTTTACAGAAGAAGAGGCAAATATACCAGGAAAAAGAATGCAATATTTTATTTTGCCATGGCTTAACCAATTAGATGTAAAGACTACACCAAAATGGGCATCTGAGACAATATGGTATCAGATTTTTCCAGATCGATTTGCTAGAGGTG
>CAYJKL010000058.1:0-2704 GCA_964370755.1 uncultured Muribaculaceae bacterium | reverse complement strand
ACAAAGTAAAACAACATAATTAAAATGTACCGAAAATAATATATCAAATAAAAAGTGCTATGTCAAGCACTTTATAACCAAAAATGGTTGCAAACCACAAATTTAATTCAATTTATAGTATTATATACCTATTTCTCTTCTTAGTAAAATAGTATCAGTAGTATTTATTCTAGAATCTCCATTCATATCAGCAAGTAACACTGCTTCTGCATCAAATGTGATTCCATAACCTCCCACAATATATTGTCTTATCATATCAACATCAAGTTGATCAAGAACACCATCTTTATTTACATCACCTAGCTTTAAAGTTTGTTGACTAAGTAAATCTATATCAGCTTGATTTAACACAGAATCAGTATTCATATCAGCAAGTAATATAGCCTCTACATCAAATGTAATATCTGTACCACCTGCTACGTATTTCTTAAGCATGTCTACATCTATATAGTTCACTGCTCCATCTTTATTTACATCACCTATATTAAGCGTTTCTCTATTTAATAAAATTACATCTGTCATATTTATTCTAGAATCATTATCCATATCTGCTAAAAGTATTGCTTCTGCATCAAATGTAATACCATATCCACCTACTATATATTTTCTTAACGTATCAACATCAACATAATTTACTACTCCGTCTTTGTTAACATCTCCTACACTTAATGTCTCTCTTCTTAGTAAAATAACATCTGTCATATTTATTACAGAATCATTATCCATATCTGCTAAAAGCATTGCTTCTGCATCAAATGTAATACCATACCCACCGGCTATATATTTTCTCATTATATCTACATCTATGAAGTTCACTGCTCCATCTTTATTAACATCTCCCACACTAAGTGTTTCTCTTCTAAGTAAAATAACATCTGTCATATTTATTCTAGAATCATTATTCATATCTGCTAAAAGCATTGCTTCTGCATCAAATGTAATACCATATCCACCGGCTATATATTTTCTCATTACATCAACATCTATATAGTTTACTGCTCCATCTTTATTAACATCACCTACAGTTAATGTCTCTCTTCTAAGAAGAATAATATCAGTTGCATTTATTCTAGAGTCATTATTCATATCTGCTAAAAGTATTGCTTCTTCATCAAATGTAATACCGTATCCGCCTGCTATATATTTTCTCATTACATCAACATCTATAAAGTTTACTGCTCCGTCTTTATTAACATCACCTACAGCTAATGTTTCTCTTCTAAGTAGTATAATATCCGTTGCATTTATTCTAGAGTCATTATTCATGTCGGCAAGCTTCTTTGCTTCAGAATCAAACGTAATTCCGTATCCACCAGCAACGTACTTTCTAAGGGTATCAACATCTATATAATTTAAAACTCCATCTTTATTAACATCACCTAATAAACCATTAACTTCAGTACTACCCAGTTTTTTCCACGTAGCTACTAAAGTTATGTCCTCAGTAACTTTCAAATCAAAATCAAATACTTCTGAATCTAATACCCAATATAAAAATTCATATCCATCCTTACTAGGATTTTCTGGCATAGTTACTAAATCACTAGTTTGAACACTATCAACAGCACTGCCACCATCAGTATCAAATGTAACCGTGTAATTTGAAGTTACTTCTAAAGGTTTGATATCTCCAAATATATTATTTCTATTAGGTATAATAACTTTACTTACTATACCAGTTCCATTTAAAGTTATTTTTGTTCTAGAACTTAAACTTTCTACAGCACCTTTTTCATCAACAAATATTTCTAATTCATCAATCTGATCAGAAATATTAATTTTCATTACTTTAGAAAAAATTTTTACTGAAGATTTAGAATTCAAATTCAAACTATTTAACACAGCATTTTCATTAATTTCTAAACTAGATGTAGATGTATCATTTAATTCATCAACAGTTCCATCAATAATTAATTTTTTCATCTTTTTAGCATCTATGATTTCTACTTCAGAATTTTCATCAACTAATACTCTTACATTAGAATAATCTATATTTAGTCTATAAGTACTACTTTCTTTAAAATATACAGAATTTTCTCCGCCACCTAAAACATCAATATTATCAGCAGTTACAGATTCTAAATAAACAGTACCATCTCCTACTTTTTCTGATATAACAATATTAGTTACTTCTGCATTTTTTAATGTAACACCATCAGAATCTATAGTTATTGACTCATAGCCTTCTAAGTCATCATAAACTCCAGCTTCAGTCAAATTAATCGAACCTAATTCATCAGTATTGTTCAAATTTTTATCATCTAAATTCAAAAAATAAACTACTGCAATAGCAATTAACGAAACTAATATAAGACCTAATATCAAAATCACCCAATTTTTTTTCAAAACATTTATTATCACACCAACACCAAACTTTCTACTATATAATAAGTATACAATTATATATATTTATTGTCAATTTATTTTCTTATCTTGCATTAAGTATATAATAAATTTACGACAATATCAAAACTTTCTATTAATTACTCTTGAAGCATATTTGTATTTATCTCTCTCAGTTTTATAATTTACTAACTTAATATCTATAATATCTTTCTCTCAAATTATGGTTCATTATTATACATCACTTCAAAAAAATACACAATAATACAGTAAAAAAAGGTATCAAAAATACCTTAGACTAAAAATTTTATTTTACTTCATACTCAATATCTACAAAACCATTATAACTAGTTGTAGATAT
>CAYJKL010000057.1:0-2770 GCA_964370755.1 uncultured Muribaculaceae bacterium | reverse complement strand
TTTAACATTATCTCCTACTTTAACTTTCATATATCCTCCTATAACACTTCCGGAGCAAGTGAAACAATTTTATTAAATTCTTTCTCTCTAAGCTCTCTAGCAACTGGACCAAATACACGACTTCCAACAGGAGCTTTATCGTCTTTAATTAGAACACAAGCATTGTCTGAAAACTTAATATAAGATCCATCAGCTCTTCTAACTCCTTGAACAGTTCTAACGATAACAGCTTTAACAACTTTACCTTTTTTAACTGTTCCATTTGGAAGTGATTTTTTAACAGTAGCCACTACTGTGTCTCCGATGTTTCCGAATTTTCTTCTAGATCCACCTTCAACTCTAATAACTAAAACTTCTTTAGCGCCGCTATTATCAGCAACTTTAAGTTTCGATTCTTGCATTACCATAATTTAGCCTCCTAAAGAACTACAGCTTTTTTTAGAACTTCTACTAATTCAAACTTTTTAGTTTTACTAATAGGTTTCGTAGCTCTAATTTTAACTGTGTCTCCTAAGCCAGCAGTATTGTTTTCATCATGAGCAGCATATTTTTTACTAGCTTTATATCTTTTACCATATTTTGGATGCTTCTTTTGTGTTTCAACTAAAACAGTTATTGTTTTATCATTACCACAACTAACAACAGTTCCAACTAATTCTTGTTTGCTTGCATTCATTATTTACTACCTCCAGCTTCTTCTATTTCTCTTTCTTTAAGAATAGTTTTCATTCTTGCAACATCTCTTCTAAGTATTCTTAGCTCAGCTGGTTTTTCTAAATTACCAGTTGCTTGTTGCATTCTTTTTGTGAAAAGTTCTTCTTTTGCAGAAATTACTTTTTTGTCAAGTTCTTCACTTGATAACTTTCTTAATTCATTAATTTTCAAGAGAATCACCATCCTTTACTTCTTTCATAACAAATTTTGTTTTAACAGATAACTTATGAGAAGCAAGTCTTAATGCTTCACGAGCAATTTCTTCAGAAACTCCTCCAACTTCAAACATAATTTTACCTGATTTAACAACTGCTACATAGCAGTCAACTGCTCCCTTACCTTTACCTTGTCTTGTTTCAAGAGGTTTTTTAGTAAGTGGCAGATGTGGGAATATATTAATATAAACTTTCCCACCACGTTTCATATAACGTGTCATAGCAATACGTGCTGCTTCGATTTCTCTAGCTGAAATGTATCCTCCATTTACAGCTTTAAGACCGTATTCTCCGAAGTGAAGTTCTAAATTTCCTTTAGCTTTTCCTTCGTAAGAAAGTCTATGACTTTTACGATACTTAGTTCTTTTTGGCATCAACATTAGAATCAGCCTCCTTTACAGCGCGTCTTGGTTTTTTATTAAGTACTTCATCCTTATAAATCCATACTTTAATACCAATAATACCATAAGTAGTATTAGCTTCAGCAGTTGCATAATCAACATCTGCTCTAATAGTATGAAGAGGAACAGTACCTTCTGTATAACCTTCACTTCTAGCCATTTCAGCACCACCAAGTCTTCCTGATACTAAAGTTTTAATACCTTTAGCTCCAGCTTTCATAGTGTTTCTAATAGCTCTTTTTTGAGCTGATCTAAATGGAGCTCTGTTTTCAATTTGCATTGCAATTGATTCAGCAACTAATTTAGCATTTAAATCAGGTCTTTTTTCTTCAACTATGTTAATATAAATTTCTTCTTTAACTAGTTTTCCAATTTTCTTTCTTAATTTTTCTATATCTTCGCCACCACGACCAATGATAACACCAGGTTTAGCAGTATATAGAGTAATTTCAACCTTATCTTTTCTTCTTTCGATAATAGTTTTAGCTATTGCAGCTTCTTTAAGATTTTTATCAATATATTTTCTGATTTTTAAATCGTTGTTAAGTTTAACAGCAAAGTCTTTATCAGCATACCATCTTGATTCCCAATCTTTATTAACTCCAAGTCTATACCCGACAGGATTTACTTTTTGTCCCATATACTATTCTCCTTTCCCGTCTGTTACACATACAGTGATGTGACTTGTTCTTTTGTCATGTCTATCAACATTACCACGAGAAGCAAATTTGATTCTCTTATAAGTAGGTCCTGGATTGATGAAACATTCTTTAATTTTAAGTTCAGCTTCTACAGCGCCATTGTTATTAACAGCGTTAGCAACAGCAGAATCTAAAACTTTAATTATTAATCTACTAGCTTTAGTATTAGTATTTTCTAATATTGCTCTAGCAGTATTAACATCTTTACCTCTAATTAAGTCCATAGTCATTCTTGCAAGACTAGGTTTAATTATAGCTCTTTTATGTATTGCATATGCTTCCATTTTTCCTCCTACTTATTACCAGCATGACCAGTAAATTTACGAGTTGCAGCGAACTCACCTAATTTATGTCCTACCATATCTTCTGTTACGTAAACCGGGATAAATTCTTTTCCATTATGAACCGCGAATGTTAACCCTACAAAGTTAGGGTATATCGTAGATCTTCTTGACCAAGTTTTAATAACAGTTTTTTTAGTTTCTTTACTCATTTTTTCAACTTTTTTCATTAACGATTTGTCAACGAAAGGTTTTTTCTTCAAACTTCTTGCCATTATTTTATCCTCCTATTTCTTTCTTTTGCTTATGATTAATTTCTCAGAAGCCTTCTTAGATTTACGTGTTTTAACCCCAAGAGCTGGTTTACCCCAAGGAGTCATTGGACTCTTACGTCCGATTGGTGCTCTACCTTCACCACCACCATGTGGATGGTCATTAGGGTTCATTACTGATCCTCT
>CAYJKL010000056.1:1929-2775 GCA_964370755.1 uncultured Muribaculaceae bacterium | reverse complement strand
TAATTATATTATATAATGATACAATAAAAATTATTATTAAAATTATTCTAATTATTACTATTATTTTATTTTTATGTTTTTGCATATTCACCTTTCTAGATAAAAAATAAACTAATAATAATTAGTTTATTTAAAAATTGTTATTTTTTTAATTTTTTATATACTAATGTACTTCCAAGTCCGATAATTGATAATGTAAGCAAACTAGCATATATTGTAACATTATCTCCTGTTTTAGGATTTGCCGCTTCTACTGTAAATGTAGCCATCACTGTGTCTCCACCTTCAATAATTGCTTTTACTGTATAAGTTCCTGCTTTAAGTGATGCTGCTTTTTCATTGCTTAAAGTAAATATAACACTTCCTTCTTTTAAAGTAAAGTCCACATTTTCTTCAAGTAGTTCATCATTTAAATAAAAACCTTGATGATTTAGAGTTTTAAAATCCAAATCAAATGTAAATGAGATTAAATTAGTAGTCCCCATTACATGTTTTAAGTTTTGTCCTTTAGTTGGATAATAGATAACTTGCTCTTGCATTATTTCTACATCCATATTTTTAGTAACATTACTTATACTAAGATCAAAATACCCTACTTTTGATGCCAATTTTTCAACTCCATCAACTTTTACTGAAGTTAGAACATATCCATCTTTTGCATATATCATTACGCTAGCTGTTTCACCATCTAATACTTTTATGTCACCAGATTTACTATATGTAACACCAGCATCAGTTGGTAATTTAATAGTGTATTCATTTTTTCCATTTACTGTTACTTCTACAGAAACATCATTTATATTAGTAGCGTCCGTAGATATATATTCTACATTATATTTATTTGCT
>CAYJKL010000056.1:0-1919 GCA_964370755.1 uncultured Muribaculaceae bacterium | reverse complement strand
CCAGCTTTAATAGCTAAAGTATCATCTTCCCAAGTCCATCCAGTAGGAAGTGTTATTGAATCTAGTTTATCTCCTGTTTTACCATCAAAACTAGTAACTGTTAAAACTGGTGTTAACATTTCAATTGTCCAGTTAATAGATTTTTCAGTGTCTGTCCCATCACTCCAAGCGTAGTTTCCTGCACTTGATTTAAATGATACTGTTGTTGCATGAGTTCCTGCGTCTGTAGCAGTTTTACTTCCATGAACCATTAATGAATCATCAAATCCTTCTAGTTCTACAGTTTGTGCATAACCATTGTATGTATATGTTCCTTTAACTGTAGGTATAGGTAATAATTTAGGTGTTACATTTGCAGTTATTGGTACTACTGTTTTATCTGCACCGCTTGTAAAAGTAACATTATCAGTACATGTTCCTGTGTCACAATTAGTTAGTCCTATTCTTATTGTAGTAGTTCCGCCATCTGCAAGTGAACCTGGAGTACTACCAATTATTTCAAATTTATTTGCATTATATGTAGTAATACTATCAAAAGTAATTTCTGCCCCTGAATTATTAGTTATAAGTAAATCTTGAGTTGAATTAGATAAATATTCAACAGATCCAAAATCTATTGAAGTTGGACTTACTGTAAGTCCAGTTATATCTGCAGCATTTACATAGCCTATACCAATAAGCATAAATGTGAATACTGCAATTATTTTCATTAGTTTATTTTTCATAATTTCCTCTTTCTTTATTCACAATCAAAAGCATTATCTTCAAAAGATTCTTTTATTTCTTCAAAAGATTCTCCTTCAATATCTTCTCTAAAGTTTAGAAATGCTTTTGTTCCTTCATCATCAGTTCCTTCTATTTCATATACAGTGTGATAATTATCTTCGTCACCTGTAACTGTCGCTTCACAAGTTATACCTTCATTCATTTCATAACTTTCGCATACGCTATCAGCATAACTTTGATCAAAACTATTATCAGATGCAAAACTCATAGTAGCTTCTATTATTTTTTCATCTTCGAATTTTAGTTCAATTTCATTATTAACATTTCTAGATTCTGATTTATAAGTACAACTTAATGTTACACTTTCGTTATTTTCTACATCTTTATTGGACTCATTATCACTACCACAACCAGAGATTAAAATTAAACCCATCAAAATAACTACTCCAAATTTTATTGTTTTCATATTCTCTCCTATCTTTAAAATTTGTAAGTTTATTATAGTATAAATATCAGTCCTCCAATCACTTGGTAAAATCATGATGTTTCATATGAATATATTATAACATTTTTTAATTTTTTTCAAGTGAAAATAAAAAATACAAGGTTTTTCATCCTTGTACTTAATTTGTTATTCACATTTATAATCTTGATCTTCTAAATCTTTTTTTACTTTATCGTATGTAGTGTTCTCAAAATCAAGTTCTTTAAGTTCTTCATCTGATAACTTTGTTGCGTCTATTTCAAGTTCTAATGTAATTTCGGTCCCATCTGATTTTGCTTCACACTCAACACCTTCAACATCTACTTCAGCACATAAACCTTCTAAATCTTCATCGCTAAATTCTATACCCATATCGAATACAGATGTAAAATCAGCTGTTTCAAGTTCATCACTTTTAAATGTTAATACGTATTTTCCTTCTGCGCCTAGATCATTATCTTCTATAGTACATACTAACTCTTCTGTTCCACACCCAGTTGTAAGAAGTAATACACCAAAAGCAGCTATGAAAAATTTAACTTTTTTCATTCTTTCACCTCCTCACATTTTTATAAACTAATTCTTAGTTATAAAACACAAACACAAAATATTTTACATATACTTATTATACTCCTGTGAAGTATATTTTTATTAATTTATTTCTTTAAAAATATTATTGACATAATAAGCATAATAAGAGTAATTCCCA
>CAYJKL010000055.1:0-2894 GCA_964370755.1 uncultured Muribaculaceae bacterium | reverse complement strand
CGTTACCCATATATTCTTCAGGTACAATAACATCAACTTTCATAACTGGTTCTAAGATTGCTGGTTTACATTTTTTAGCAGCTTCTTTTAAAGCCATAGATGCAGCAATTTTAAATGCCATTTCTGATGAGTCAACATCATGGTATGATCCGTCAAATAGTGTAGCTTTAACGTCAACTACTGGGAATCCAGCAAGCATTCCGCCAGCCATAGCTTCTTGAAGACCTTTGTCAGTAACTGGAATATATTCTCTAGGAACTACCCCACCAACAACTTCATCAACGAATTCATAACCTTTTTCTTGATTAGGTGCAAATTTAACCCAAACATGTCCGTATTGTCCACGTCCACCTGATTGTTTAACATATTTTCCTTCACATTCTGCTTCTACTGTGATTGTTTCACGGTAAGCAACTTGTGGTTTACCAATATTAACTTCAACGTTAAATTCATCTTTCATTCTTCTAATAAGAACTTCAAGGTGTAACTCACCCATTCCACTTATAACTGTTTGTCCAGTTTCATGGTCAGTTCTATATTTAAATGTAGGATCTTCTTCACCTAATTTTTGAAGTGCAGTACCCATTTTATCTACGTCACCTTTAGTTTTAGGTTCGATAGCCATATCAATTACTGGAAGTGGGAACTCCATTCCTTTCATGATAACAGGATTTTTTTCATCACATAGTGTATCTGCTGTAGTTGTATCTTTAAGACCAACTGCTGCAGCTATTTCACCACAGAATACTTCAGAAATTTCTTTTCTGTTGTTAGCATGCATTTGAAGTATACGACCAATTCTTTCTTTAGAATTTTTAGTCGCATTTATTACATATGAACCGCTTGATAATTTCCCAGAGTAAACTCTAAAGAAAGCAAGTCTTCCCACGAATGGGTCAGTCATAATTTTAAATGCAAGTGCTGTAAATGGTTCATTATCTGTTGGATGTCTTTCGATGTCATTTCCATTTTTATCAATACAAGATATTGATGCTACGTCAGTAGGCGCAGGCATGTAATCTAGTACTGCATCAAGTGCAAGTTTAACACCGATATTTGATAATGCAGATCCACACATTACTGGGTGGAATTCTGATGCAAGAACACCTTTTCTGATAGCAGCTTTAAGTTCTTCTACTGTAAGCTCTGCTCCTTCAAGATATTTTTCCATTAAAGCATCATCATATTCAACAGCTTTTTCAACAAGTTCCATTCTCATCATTTCAGCTTTCTCTTTAAGTTCAGCTGGAATTTCGATTTCTGTAGCTTCTTCATGTTCTCCACCATCATATTTATGAGCTTTCATTGTTACTAAGTCAATAATTCCATTAAATTCATTTTCAGAACCTATTGGACACTGAATAGCACAGTAGTTAGCTGCAAGTCTAGTTTTGATAGTTTCCATAGAAGTGAAAAAGTCTGCTCCAAGTTTGTCCATTTTATTAACAAAGAACATTCTTGGTACTTTATATTCATCAGCTTGTCTCCAAACTGTTTCAGATTGAGGTTCAACACCTGCATTAGCATCTAACAGTGTAATTGCTCCATCTAGTACTCTTAAAGATCTTTGAACTTCAACTGTAAAGTCTACGTGTCCAGGAGTATCTATAATATTAAGTCTATGATCTTTCCAATGTGCTGTAGTTGCTGCAGAAGTAATTGTGATACCTCTTTCTTTTTCTTGTTCCATCCAGTCCATTTGACTAGCACCGTCATGAGTTTCCCCAATTTTGTGAGTAATTCCTGTATGGAAAAGAATTCTTTCTGTAAACGTTGTTTTACCAGCATCAATGTGTGCCATGATACCGATATTTCTTAATTTGTCAATTGAAACGTCTCTTGCCATATTTTTCTCCTACCATCTATAGTGAGCAAATGCTTTATTTGCTTCTGCCATTTTGTGAACATCTTCACGTTTTTTAACTGATCCGCCAGTTCCATTTGATGCATCGATAAGTTCATTAGCTAAATTTTCAGCCATTCCTTTACCGTTTCTTAATCTTGCATATTTTGTTAACCAACGAAGTGCTAAAGTTTGTTTTCTATCTTCTGATACTTCTATAGGTACTTGATAGTTTGAACCACCAACACGTCTAGATTTAACTTCTAAAACTGGTTTGATATTTTCCATAGCAGCTGTATAAACTTCCATAGCGTCTTTTCCAGTTTTTTCTTTTATTATATCAAAAGCTTCATATATAATTTTTTGAGCTGTACCTTTTTTTCCATCTAACATTATAGAGTTAACTAATTTAGTAACTACTTTTGAGTTATATAGAGGATCTGCAAGTACATCTCTTTTTTCTGCTCTTCTTTTACGCATAATTTAATTTCCTTTCTATAATAATATTATTTTTTTGCTTTTTTACTACCGTATTTACTACGAGATTGTGAACGTTTTTCAACACCGTGAGTATCTAGAGTACCACGTACAATGTGATATCTAACACCGATAAGGTCTTTAACACGTCCGCCTCTAACAAGTACAACACTGTGTTCTTGTAGGTTGTGTCCTTCACCTGGAATATAAGCATCAATCTCTTTTCCATTTGAAAGTCTTACACGGGCATATTTTCTTAACGCTGAGTTTGGTTTTTTAGGTGTTTTTACACCAACACGGATACAAACTCCTCTTTTTTGAGGGCTTTTAGTGTTAGTTTCTTTTTTAGCTAAAGCATTGAATCCTTTGTTTAAAACTGGACTTTTACTTTTACTAACCTTTTTACCACGTCCTTTTTTTACAATTTGATTAATTGTAGGCATATATATCTCCTTTCATACACACACATCCTGGTGTATCGTATTTTGCTTAAAATTAGACCCCACCTAAGTGGGATCCAATAAAATTGCATTTATACTATATCACTTTACATAGTATTTTGTCAACTGTTTTT
>CAYJKL010000054.1:0-2913 GCA_964370755.1 uncultured Muribaculaceae bacterium | reverse complement strand
ACAATCATAAATAAATATTTTTTCATATAATTTCCCTCTTTCTTATATATATTTAAACACTAAATCAAATAAAAATCAAGTAGTTTCTTATTACAAATACGAGCACTATACAACAAATTCAAAACCAAGTACATTAAATGATAAATTTTCATCAATAACTAAAGTATAAATTCCATCACACTTTTTAAAACCAAACTTTTCATATAACCTTATAGCAGGCTTATTATAATCAACAACAAATAATCTTAAAAATTTCACATTTTTATCTCTAGCAACATTTAAAGCATCTCTAAGAAGCATAGAACCAATACCTTTTCCAGCATAATCAACATTTACACCAAGTCTATCAATATATAAAACATTATCACTCTCTTCACTCCACTTTATACACTCACTTCCATCATTTAAAGAACAAAGAGCAAAACCTCCTACAATAAAATTCTCAGATACAAACACATAAAACCTTTTCTTTTTAATATCATCTAAAATAAATTCACTAGGATAAACCTCGTCCCAAATATCAATTCCATTTTTATTCATTTTATTTACTAATCTTAAGTACATATTTTTAATTTCTGGCAAATCATTTAAATTCGCTAATCTAAATTCCATAAATCCTCCTCATATAATACCATTATATAACAAAAAAAGAATTACTTCCATTAAAATAATTCTTTTCTTCATTACTATTATCTTATACTACTTTTCTTACGATTAATAAATATAATCGCTCCAAAAGATGCAACTAATAACACTATATAAAAACCAATATTATCACCAGTTTCTGGATTAGTAGTTTCTGGTTCATTTACTTCTGGAACAATTACTTCTTCCTTAACATGGTCTACTGTAAATGAAGCTTTTACTTCTACTCCAGTTGCTAATATAATTTCAAAATCATATGTACCAGCAGCTAAAGTTTTAAGATATTCATTCTTAAATTCAACTCCAAATGTTTCTCCTGTTGTAAAGTTAAAAATTTCCATTGTTTCAGAATAGTTTCTCATTTCACCATTTATTATACTATTATTTACAAATAGCCAATTCATACTATAATCAAAAACATATTTTAGAGTATTATCACTTCCAATAATAAACGTTGGTGTTTCATTAGGTTCTATAAGCGAAGCTACAAGTTTTTCAGTTACAGCTTCAACAAAAATTTCTTCTGTAACATTTTTAAGTCGTACTTCATATAATTGTTCATCATTTAATAACTGCTCAACACCATTTACAGTAATAGACTTAAGTATATAACCTTTTTTTGCATATATTGTAAAAGATGATGTATCATCATTTAATACTTCAAAATCACCTGATTTTGATGTTGTTATATTTGGGTTTTCTGGCACATTTACAGTATGTGCTACAACTCCTTTTATTTCATGTTGAGTCATACTTACAAAAGTACCAACATAATTTCCACCAGTATATGTTACTGAATAATAATGTTTACCTTCTTTAATTAATTCATCTGGATTAGTCCAAGACCAACCATTTGATAAAGATATAGTTGAAAGTTTATAATCAATACCTTGATAAACTATATGATTAGGAAGTGTAGGCGTACCAACTAACTTTTCAATAGTTACTTTAAGCTCTAATGGTTCAGTTGTTCCATCTTCCCAAGCATAATTATTTGAATCAACAAGAGTTATAGTAGTAAAATAATCGCCAGCATCAGTTCCAGCTGTACTACCACTCATACTCATTAAAGAATTATCATAATCATTATATTCAAAATATAATCTTAATCCATAACCATGAACATCAACAGTATAAGTATAAGTACCCTTAACAGTAGGTTTTTTAATTTCTTTTGGTACTACCATACCACTAACTTTAGTAGATACAACCTCAGGTGCATCTACACCATTATCAGCAACAAAATATAATTGTGTTTCAAATGCATCAGCACTAACACTCACTCCAACAATATTTTTAATTTCAACAGTTATTTCACCATTTGCAGGTATCATTGTTGGAACTGTACCTACTATTTCATATTTATCAACATCTAGAACTTTAAAATCATATATTGACATATCATCATTTGTATTATTTACTATTTTAAATTTTTTAGACACAGAAGTATCATAAGTTATATCTCCCATACTAAGTTCATTAATAATTGCACTACTTGTTTCTTCTTTAAAAGATATTAAAGAAGCAGCATCTACATTAATACTAAATACAAAAGTAGCAACTAATACTATAGCCATAAATAGACTATTTTTTAACATTTTATCCATATTATCCCTCTTTCTTACACACTCTTATACCACAAAAGATACTAAAACACAAGCATTTTATTAAAAAAGTAGACTATTTTCAAGCCTACTTCTTATTTTTATTGTTTCTTTTTCTTAATAATTATAGTAGCTGTAATTCCTATTATAGCAACTACAATAGCTATAACATAAACCACAATATTATCACCAGTTACTGGATTACTAACAGGTTCTTCAACTACAAATGATGCTTCAAATAACTCACCCATATAATTAAGTATTTCAACATCATATGTTCCTACTTCTAGTGTAGATAAATATTCATTTGATATATTCATAATTACACTACCTTCTTTAAAAGTAAAATATTTTTCAATATCTTCAGTAGATAATACTTTACCATTAATACTAAATTCATTAATAAAGAAATTTGTAAAATCATAATCAAATGTATACTCTATATTATCTTCAGAACCTTTAATGAATTTAATTACTTCATTTTTTTCTGGAGTAACTAACCGATATTCAGTTTCAACAGTTATAACAACATCTTCACTTATATAATGTATAGTTACAGGAGTAGACATTGTATTAGAACTAATTCTCTCAACTCCATTAACTTTAATAGATGTAAATACATATCCTTTTTCTAATTCAAAATTAATAGTTTTACTACTACCTT
>CAYJKL010000053.1:0-2924 GCA_964370755.1 uncultured Muribaculaceae bacterium | reverse complement strand
AAAAGAAATACATATCAAGGCAAAAAAAATCAAGAAAATTAAATTCTTGATTTTTTTTGCTTCTTACATATCAATTATTATAGGATCATTTATACTTCCTGTTCCACCAATGTACTTAACAGTATCTTTTAAATATACTACAGGTTTAGTATCATATCCTCCAGCTGCATAACCCGATAAATAGTATCCACCTTCAATAATTCCAGTGGCATTTAAAATAAAAGGTTGCTTTCCATTATTACTATTAGTATTAATTAACCAATTACTATAACCAGTATAAGCCCAACTATGCTCATTACAAAATCCAGATCTTTCACAAACATTTTCAGAAACTGAATATCCAATATCACTTACATTCATTAATCCAACTTTTCCTAATGTAGTTAAAGTAGATTCTTCATAAAAAATATTATCAACATTAATTACATCTAATGAAAACCAACCATTATTCCAATAAACATTTTCAATTAAATTACTACTTTTCAACCCTTGATTTACGAAATCACATTTAGCAGATTTATAAAATCCTACACTAAGAATATAAGCAACACAGTTTTCTGAATTCGAACCATCATGGCTATAATAATAATAATTATTAAGTAAATCATACAAACTAGACCCTTCCCATTGTCCTATAAATGATTTATCTCGAACATAAGTTCCGATAGATTTATCCCTTACAATTTTAGTAAGTATTTTTGTTGTACCATCAAAAATTTTGGTATCTATAGCACCAATAATTCTCCACAATTCATTATTAAACAAAATATAATTATTAGGTACAGCCCCTTGATATCTATAGCCATTTTCATAATAAACTACATTCTCTTTTGGCACTTGACTAGCTAGAGAGATAACATAATCTTTTAGTAACAAGGAATCAGCTACTGTTGAAAAATTAATATTGCATGATACATTGCCAGAAATATTACTAATATCCAGTTCCCAAGTATCATATAACCATTTTCCTATAGCATTTTCACATGCAACATTAACTGAATAATTTCCTTTTGCGGGAAAATCACTAACTACTTTATCATCTAAATTGATAGCTAAATTATAATTATATAATTTTTCATTTTTAGTATAATCAGAACTAAACAATATAATAAAATAAAATAACGACATACTAATAGTTAATATTAAGAACTTTTTTTTCATTTTTCACCTTTCTAAAAATTAATTTTCAATAAGATATGGACTATCATAGCTACCATCTCCTCCAGTATATTTTACCGCATCATTTAGATAAAGAGATGGAAGCACCATGTGCTGTTCAATAATTAAATTTGCTCCATCAATAATCCCAAGAGAATTAATAACCCAGGCAAAAGTAGAAGTTCCTTCTTGTGAAAATCTATTTAACGTCCAAATACTAGAATATTTAAAAATCCAACTGTTAGGAGCACAATAATTATACGACTCAATAGATCTTGTACGCGAACAATCATCTTCTAAAACAGAATAACCATAATCACTTAAACTTATGAGACTTATTTTACTTTTATCTTCTAAAGAGTTTTGTTCCCTTTCATAGTATTCAGCAGCAGTAAACCTAGCATTATAAGAAGAATTAAGTGCAGACCACATAACATTTTCAATAAAATTTGCATAAGAATTTCCAATACCAGTAAACCTAAAATCACAGAGCGGACTAATATTACATAAGCCAGACTCAGACCCATCTTCACTAAATAAATATATTGTATTCAAAATTCTCTCCAAACTAGAACCAGTCCAAGAATTATCTAAAATATTATTAGCATAATAACCACCAATAGTTTCATCTTTAATTATTTTAACCAAATTTTGTTTAGTAATTCCATCAGCAAGTGTAGTTTCTAAAACTCCAATAATTCTCCATAACTCATTATTAAACCATATATAATTATTAGGATTTTTACCTTGATATCTATATCCATTTTCATCAACGACTTCACCATTACCTTGCACAGTTCCTGCAAGTGAAATAATATAATCATTCAGCTTAGTAGTACCAACACCATTAGTCTCCTTTAACTCACATTCAGTAAATGGCGATATGGAACTTATTCTTATACTACTATATTTTGCATCCCAAACAGCAGTTCCTGAATCACATGTAACTTCATTATATGGACCCTGATTATATGAATCAGCTACTTTAATAAATACATCAGAAGGTTCATCCATTTTTTCTTTTTGAAGAATTAATTCTCCTTCAAAAGTCTTTCCTTCATTAAGAGCTTGATTAGTATCTAAATTAACAAAAGTAAGTTTCGCATCCCAGTTATGCGTTACATCAGAAGACCCGCTTATACTATAATTTTCCACTATCTTAATAAACCCACTTTTTTCTGTAACATCATATCCTGTAATAACCTCACCAGTAACGGCATCTGTAACAGTGACTTGTGATAAATCAGAAATAGTAACAAAATTTCCTTCAGGATCTTCTATAGTCAATATGATTTCAGGTTTCGAATCGGAAGTTGTATAAACATAATTATTCTTAGTTATCATAAAGTAAGCATTATAAGAGTCAGTTGCACTATTCACTCCATCACCTAAAATTAACTGAGCAGTTGAAGTAGTAGAGCCAGTTACATTACCGCCACCCTCTGCTAAAGTTGTTTCATTTAAAATTAAATTAATATCACTACCTTTAGTAAATATTAATTTAGTAGAATGACCACTTCCTACATTAACATCAGTAAATGCCCCAGGACCAGCACCTCCAGCAAAATAACCATAAGTTATACTTAAAGATAACACCAATAAAATTCCAATACTAGCAAGCCATATTTTTTTTGTTTTCACAGTCATTTTAAAGTCTCCTATATTTATATACATTTTATCAAATATAATACTATAATACAACAGTTACATAAAAAAAAATCAAGAAAATTAAATTCTTGATTTTTATTTTTAACTTAATACAATAG
>CAYJKL010000052.1:0-3219 GCA_964370755.1 uncultured Muribaculaceae bacterium | reverse complement strand
GTAGTCCCTGAACCAGTTGCTCCAGTAGTGCCTGAACCAGTTGCTCCAGGAGTGCCTGAACCAGTTGCGCCAGTAGTGCCTGAGCCAGTTGTTCCAGTAGTGCCTGAACCAGTTGCCCCAGTAGCACCTGAACCAGTTGCTCCAGTAGTGCCTGAGCCAGTTGCTCCAGTAGTACCTGAGCCAGTTACAACAGCATCTATTAATAATGATATTAACTTAGACGAAATAAAAGCAACATTCATGAAATCATGTGAAAATATGTTTGACGCAATGGTAGCTAAACTAAATAATAAATAGGACTTAAGGTTCTATTTTTTTCATATAATTTATTGTGATAATATGAAGGAAGTAATAGAATATAACTATAATATTGTTTTAGATTATGTAAATGAAGATAATAATATAACTTCTTTTTATTATGGAGACAATTTATATATATTCGTATCTTATAAAAGAACTGAAGAGGAAATTCAAGAAATACTTGCAGTAGGTAAAGAACTAATAAATAAAAATATAAAAGTTTTAGAAATAATGTTTACTAAAGATAACAACGCTTTATGTAAAATAGCAAATGAAAGTTATATTATGTTAAAAGTTACACAAAATTATAAAGAAGAAATAAGTATCATAGATATTATAAATTATAATAATATTACAATTTTAAAAGGAAATAAATATAAAAATTTGTGGGGAGATCTTTGGAGTAAAAAAATAGATTATTTTGAATATCAAATTAGAGAAAGAGGAGTAGGTAAAAATACAATATTAGATTCATTTAGTTATTATATAGGATTAGCTGAAAATGCAGTAGCATTAGTAAACTATAAAAATAAAGAATATCAAAATGGAGAAAATGAAAAGGTGTGTTTATCACATAGAAGAATATTTTTCCCGAGTTATAATCTAAACTATTTTAATCCAGTCTCATTTATATTTGATTTAGAAGTTAGAGACCCAGCAGAATACATAAAAGCATGTTTCTTTGCTGGTGAAGATGCAACACTTGAATTAAGTACATATTTAAAAAGTGTTAAACTAACAAATTATGAGTATAATATGTTTTATGCAAGGTTATTATATCCTTCATACTATTTTGATATATACGAAGATATTATAAACGAGGAAAAAGAAGAGGATGCGTTAATACCTATTATAAAAAAAGTGGAAGACTATGAAATATTTTTAAAAGAAGTGTACAGAGAGTTAAGCAAATACTGTGCAATTGAAAATATAACTTGGTTAACAAAATAAAATATGTTATAATGAATTTATGAAAAATTACAAAACGGGTGATATTATTAAATGCATGGTTACCGCAATTGAAAGTTACGGTTTTTTTGTAAGCACTGAATGTTGGTATTCTGGACTAGTTCATATCTCGGAAATCGCTAACGGATATGTAAAGGATGTATCTACATTTGTAAAATTAGGAGATGTAATATATTGCCAAATAATAGAGGTAGATGAAAAAACTTCTCACTTAAAATTATCAATAAAAAATATTAACTATAAAACTAACAAAACTAAAGACATGGAAAATAATCAAGGTTTTTTAAATTTGCAAAAAATGTTACCAAGTTGGATAGAAGAAAAATTAAAAGAGATAAACGAATAAAAAATAATATAAAACTTAGATAAGGAGCTCTATGGAATTATATGAATATAGAAATTTTGAGAGTAATCTTTCCAATTCAAATATAAAAAATTTAGTTAATTCAGTATTTGGCAATGTAAGATTAAATAAAGTAGAAATATCGCAAAATACAGACCTTGATATATTAGCTGATTTTGACTATGACCAAAGAAATCTACAGTTATATATAGATAATATTCTAAGTTGCAGCAAAGAACACGCTATTAATAACTTTTTATCACAACTTGAACAAGAATATATATTTATTGTTGAACTATTATTGACGTTATATCATGAAAAAAGACATGCAACGCAGCAATATAGTGACCAACTTTTTGAAAAAATTATGAAATTATGTCTTCAAATGTATGAAATAAATTTAAAAAAAGTTTTAGAAGAAGACTTACCTCCAGAAGAAATAGATGATTTAATTGAAATTTTAAATGAAATTAATTACGAACATTTAGAAAAATATGCAAAGAAGGCACCTCAAGAAAAAGAAGCAGATTATTATGCTTATAGTAAAGTAGAGGAGTTATTAAAACCTTATCAAATCATGTTACCAAACATTTATGATTATATTAAATGGGGGATGTATAATGCACTAACTGAAGGTTATGATGATAATGAGTTTCCTTTAAAAAACTATTTTATGAGTGTAAAAAACTATAATTTAGTTCCAAAATACCAAACTAGACAAATAATATACAGTAGAAATAGATTATATATAGATAGAACAATACTTGATATAAGTGATTTTGATACACATGATAAGATGAAAGTGGGTTTACCTGTTAGTAAAATGGAGTATCAAAGAGTAAATCGCCTTTTAACATCTACTAAAACATACTGGAGAAAAGAAAAATAAAGAATAAATGACATGATTATATAGACACAAAAAAACTAATTGAAAAAATTAGTTTTAAATTAAAGAAGTATTTATATATAATTTTGGTGCCGAATGTAAGAATTGAACTTACCGCTGATGCTTACCATGCATCTGTATTACCACTATACTAAATCGGCATATATTAATTATAACATACCATGTATATATTTAAAATAATAAAGCATACTATAAAAGTAATATAATTATATTGCATAGAAAAAGAGTCCACTTGAGACTCTATTTTTTTTAAATGGTGCCCACGGCCGGAATTGAACCGGCACGAAGTATAACCTTCGCAGGATTTTAAGTCCTGTGCGTCTACCTATTCCGCCACATGGGCAGGCACTGTCTTAATCGATAAGACAAACTTATTATATAATGAAATCGTATATATTACAATACTTTTTTGATTTTTTTTAATAAATTTGAAAAAAATGATGTTAAATGTACACTTTTTCTATAAATAGGCATATTTTTATTGACACTTCAATTTTTTTTGTGATATAATTTGTTTGTACCAAAAAACCCGGAGGAATACCCAAGTCTGGTTGAAGGGACCGGTCTTGAAAACCGGAAGGTCGGGTAACCGGCGCAGGGGTTCGAATCCCTTTTCCTCCGCCATTTAATGTTATCGCGGGATGGTAGCAGTTCGGTAGCTCGTCGGGCTCATAACCCGAAGGTCGTAGGTTCAAATCCT
>CAYJKL010000051.1:0-3291 GCA_964370755.1 uncultured Muribaculaceae bacterium | reverse complement strand
TTCAAAATGTGATATAATTGTTACATATCTAGGGGGTATTATGGATATTAAAAGAAAATATAGTTTAAAACTTATATATGATTTTATAAATGGGGGAGATTTAGAAGGTTATGATATTGATGAACTTTCAAATAATCCTTTGTTTATGCTTGAAGTAATTAAGGTATCTGGCGATATAAAAATGTATGAACTTTGTTATGATGATGTGAAGAAAGATAGAGAATTTGTATACTATTTGATTAATAATTTTAAAGAAAGTGCTGATTATTTAGTTAAAGTTTTTGATTTTTATAAAAAAAACACAAATTTTTATTTAGAAAATCCTAATTCAATTTATCTTGATGAAAAAGTAGATGTTCTTGATATTATTAAGGATTTTGAAATGCTTATTATAATGCATGATATTACTAAAAATAATGAGGAAGTTAATTTTCTTTATAAAGGTCTTTTAAATATAATTTATTATAGAGAAAGAATGCTTTGTGAAAGTGCTAGAGAAAGTGGAGAACTTACTGAAGATGAGGATAAGTGGCTTGGTATGGGATCTTCAGTTATAAGAGAAGATTATGGTAATAGTAAGATTATATCTGATTTCTTTTCTGAGAAAATGTTAGTAGAAGTTTTTTCAAAAGATTTCTTAAATGAAATAATTTGTAAGTTTTTTCCAACTGATGAGGCTTTAGAAAATGCTAAGATTAATACTTTTTTAATTAACTATGTTCATTTTTATGATAAATCACTTGCTGAGTATTTAGCTGCTAATGTGAAATTACTTGAACAAATTAGAAAAGAATTTAAAACGGTACAAAAAGATATAGTTAGACATAGAAAAAACTTAGAGGTAAAAAACTTTAGAATTATGATGGAAAAAGTATTTGATTATACTGATAAATATAGATATGAATCTGAAACAGATTTAGATGATATAATAGTTTTAATTGCTGAGCAGCTTGGTCTTGAAGATATGCTTAAAGTTTATTACCCAGATTTTTATTTAAATTATAATAGTTATATTTTTAAAGATTTAAATGATGATGAAAGTTTTTCTGAGTATTTAGATTGGGATAAAGAGGATACTTACTTGCTTGAAACTGATTTTGAAGAAGTTGATGAATTTGATAGAGACGTAAATAGTGTTTTTGAAATTCCATTTTTAGACCGTAAATATTACCATGAGATTAGAAAAATTATGCTTGAATTCGTTAAGAAGAGAAAAACTGTTAATTTAAAAAATAATAATAGTGAAGATGATACTAAAAGTGATAGTGGTAGTGGTGCTAGAATCATTAAATTTAATCCTAAGGGGAAATAATTTTGAGGAACTTAAAAGTTCTTCTTTTTATTTGTCTTTATTTATTGTATAATTAGTATATTAAAGGAGTAATGTTTGAGTTAACTAAAATTAATAACAGCTTTTATAAATGCATATATTATATTAAATAGTTTAGGATGCTTTTTCTATGAGTGTTAGTAATTTAGATAATTTGAGTAAAAAAGAAGAGGAGTATGAAATATGAAAAGTGAAACAAATAATGAAATTAATGGAACTGTAAAAGAGGAGAAAAAAGTAAATATAATTGATACTTCAACAGATAAAGGAAATGGTCAAACTAAGTGTGCCAGTTGTGGTTCTACAGATATATCTTTTTCACATAAAGATGGTAAACTTAGATGTAATTATTGTAGTACTAAGTTTGAGCCTGTACCGCTTGATAATATAGAAAATAATATTGCAGCGCTTACTGGTCTTCATATAGGAGAAGGTACTCAAAATATCAATTTAGACTATGATAGTATGCTTACTATTAAATGTACTAGTTGCGGCGCTGAGGTTGTTATTGATACTGGAGCGCAAACTCAGTCTAGATGTCACTGGTGTAGAAATACACTATCAGTTAATGAGAAAATACCTAATGGAGCAGTTCCTGATGGCGTATTACCTTTTAGTGTACAAAAAGAAGATGCTAAGCTTGCTATTACAACATTTGTTGCTAAAAGACAATTTTTTGCTCACCCAACCTTTAAAAAAGAATTTACTACAGATAACATAATGGGTGTTTATTTTCCATATCTTGTAGTTGATATTAATGCATCTAGTAGACTTGCTGGAGAAGGGGAAGTTTTAAAAAGAAAGTATACTGTTGTTGTAGGTTCTGGAGATCATAAAAGAACTGAAACTAGATATGATGCTGATGTATATAAAGTTGATAGGAATTTTGATATTGCGATTTCTAATATTACTGTTGAATCTAACATGGATAAACTGCATCAGGACAGCGATACTAAGACTACTAATATAATAAACTCAATTATGCCATTTGACGTTGAGAACGTTGTTAAATGGGATGCTAACTATATAAAAGGATTTACTTCGGAAAAAAGAGATGTAAATTATGAAGAACTGAAAGAACTTGTTACATATCAAGCAAAAGATGTTGCTCAGTTTAAAGCTAATGAGACTATTACTAAGCTTAATAGAGGAGTAAGATGGGATCAAAATGAAATGACTATTAAAGGTGAGCAGTGGTTATCAGCTTATTTACCTGTTTGGCTATATAGTTATCAAGAGGTAAAAGGGGATAAAAAAATACTTCACTATGTAGCGGTAAATGCTAGAACTAAAGAAACTATGGGTAGTGTACCGATAAATTTTGTTAAACTTGCAATAGTATCTATATTTGTTGAAATATTATCTTGGTTTGGTATGACTGTAATTGATTTTGAATATGATTTTTTACTTTTAGTATCTGGTCCTGTATATTACTATATGATATATTCTAAATACAGAAATCAAGGAGCAAGACATTCGCATGAAAAAGAAACTGAGTCTACTATGAGTAATTTAACTGGTTCTGAATCTTTTGTTAAATCACTTAAAGGACTTAGTAATGCAAGAATGAATGGTGCTAATAATTTAATAGTTAATAAAAATAGTAAAGCAAGTGTTCATGCTGCTAAAATTATGGCTAGTAAAACACAAGAAAATACTCAAACAAAAAATGAAGAAAATTAATCTTCATTTTTTATTTGAATAATTTGTCATTAAAGAATTTACTAATACTTATATTAAAACCATTACAAATTTTTATTATAGTAGAAAATCTAATATCTTTAAATTTACCACTTAATATATTATTAAGTGTACTAGGATTCATTCCACCATTTTTTGAAACTTTATAAGCAGTCATATTTTTATCAATAAGTAATTCATTAATTCTTTTAATGATTAAATCATCATCAAATTTCATAACATCACCCAATCACTTATTCGAAATGTTTTGCTATTTTTTT
>CAYJKL010000050.1:0-3452 GCA_964370755.1 uncultured Muribaculaceae bacterium | reverse complement strand
TATATGTTTTCTTTGATGAAAAATATGACCTTACAAGTAGAAGTGTTAAATCTTAAAAAATCACGATATATTCTTGATTTAAAACCTATAAAATGGTAGTATTATATTAGGAGAGAATCACTAATGGATACAAAAAACAATTCAAAAACTAAATTAATTGTATTAGTGGCAAGTTTAATAGTTTTAACAACTAGTTTAACTTACGCTTTTTTTGCTGGTGGAGCAGGTCCTGATGCAAACACTGATGTAGATATAACAAGTGGAGTTACTACGAAACTGCTATTTACTGAGGGTACGCCAATAAATCTTGAATTAAATGAAACAACAGTAGCAGAAGGCGGCGGCAATGTATCAGGAACTACTACATCAACTGCAACACTTAATCTAGGAACTAATGTAGCAAGTGCTACAGAAAACTATTTTGTATATTTTGATATATCAGCAAATAATTTCGTATATACAACTGCTGCTAAAACACCAGAAATACTTTTAAGTATTACCGATCCGGATGGCACAGCAGTAACTCTATCAGGGCTTACTGAGGTATCACTTGGAGTATATGACATTACTGAGTACAAAGGTTTGATTACAGTTGCAAGTAATTACGAAATAAGTGGTAGTACAGACACAACACAAGAATGGGAAGCAGAGATTACATTTGTAAATCTTTCTACTAACCAGGCAGCAAATGAAGGAAAAAGTTTAGTTTCTGAATTTATCTTACAAGAAAATAAAATACTTCCCGTAGGAACTGAATATATACTTTCACAAAATGGTGGAATATCTAGCATAGAAGCAAAACCAACTCCGGACTTTACACAAGTAGCGGACACAAACGAAGGGTTATTTGCTACAACTGATGAATACGGTACTAGTTACTATTATAGAGGAACAGTTAATAACAACTGGCTATACTTTAATGGGATATACTGGAGAATAGTAAGGATAACAGGTGATGGCGCATACAGATTGATATATAGCGGCATATCAGCCCCAACAGAGGCAACATCAACTGTAATGACAGGAGATAGTACACAAATAGGGAAAGCTCCATATAATGGAGCATACAACGATAATGCCTATGTAGGTTATATGTATACAATGGCAGAAAGACATGGATTAAATAATGATAGCAGCATAAAAACTACTTTAGAAAACTGGTACAACTTTAATATGGCTAGTGTAGATAGTCAAATTTCAGATAATATATTTTGTTACGATAGAAGTTTAGCGATAACCGGATATCAAAGTGCTGACTTTGGATGGAACGGGACCACATATACTGGAACAGGAATAAATAAAAGTGCAACTTTATATGGTGCTACTGGAAGAATAACTGCATCTAGTGAAATTTTAGAATCTGGCGGAAGTGGACCAAGTTTAGTTTGTTCAGAACGATTAGATTCATATACAAAAGATGATGCAGCAAATGGAAATGGCAAACTATCAGAAAAAATTGGATTGCTTACATTAGATGAAGTGATAATGGCAGGAATTACATTTAATCATATAGAAAGTAAAAATCAAAATAATTATCTATTTACTTATAGCTATTATTGGTTAGGTTCACCTTACGGATTCAACTCCAGAACAACTAGTGCTCATGTTTGGAGCCTCAGCTCCTCGGGAGAAATAGATGCAAGTTATACAACTTCATCGCGAGGGGTAAGGCCAGTTATACATTTATCAGGAGACGTAACTTTATCAGGCACTGGAGTATGGAACGATCCATATATAGTAAGTTAAATTCACGTATATTATAAGGAGAGAATAAAGATGGAACTTAAAAATAAATCTAAAACCAAATTAATTGTATTAGTAGCGAGTTTACTAGTCTTAACAACTAGTTTAACTTATGCTTTTTTTGCTGGTGGAGCAGGTCCTGCTGCAAACACTGATGTAGATATAACAAGTGGAGTTACTACGAAACTGCTATTTACTGAGGGTACGCCAATAAATCTTGAATTAAATGAAACAACAGTAGCAGAAGGCGGCGGCAATGTATCAGGAACTACTACATCAACTGCAACACTTAATCTAGGAACTAATGTAGCAAGTGCTACAGAAAACTATTTTGTATATTTTGATATATCAGCAAATAATTTCGTATATACAACTGCTGCTAAAACACCAGAAATACTTTTAAGTATTACCGATCCGGATGGCACAGCAGTAACTCTATCAGGGCTTACTGAGGTATCACTTGGAGTATATGACATTACTGAGTACAAAGGTTTGATTACAGTTGCAAGTAATTACGAAATAAGTGGTAGTACAGACACAACACAAGAATGGGAAGCAGAGATTATATTCGTAAATCTTTCTACTAACCAGGCTGCTAATGAAGGAAAAAACTTAATTTCTAGTTTTACATTACAAGAAGAAGAAAATTCTATAAATTTATTGCTTAGACATAACGGCGGTCAAGGCGCCATAGAAGCAAAATCGACTCCAAATTATACAGAAACTGCTGGGAATAATACGGGAGTGTTTGCATCCCAAGATGATTATGGGACTAGCTATTATTACAGAGGTTTGGTAGATAATAACTGGTTATATTTCAATAGTATATACTGGCGAATAGTAAGGATAACGGGAGATGGTTCAATAAAGATGATTTATAGCGGAACTACAGCTCCAACTATAGACGATTCAGAAATAATGGATGGAATCGGAACTTCTATAACAACTTCTAAATTCAGTACTAACGTTCTTGATAATGCAAACGCAGGCTATATGTACACAATTGGAGAACAACACGGTAATACAACTAAATCTACTATCGCAGGTGTTATAGATAATTGGTATAATGAAAACATGTCAAACGTAGATCATCTAATAAATGACAGTATATTTTGCTACGATAGAACTCTTGCAACATCAGGCTATCAAAGTGATTATTATGGTTGGAATGGAACAACATATACCGGAACTGGAATTGGAACTAGTCCAACAGTATATGGGACTATAGAACGACTAACATTTTCAACTACAGACTTATATAGAGGGGGAAGTGGACCAGATTTAAAATGTCCAAATAAGGAAGATGCTTTTACAGTAAATGATGAAATTAATGGGAATGGTGCTCTTTCGAAAAAAGTAGGTTTGCTTTCAGCTGATGAAACAATAATGGGAGGCGTTGTAGTTAATCTCGTTGCTAGAACAGCAAGTGGTTACTTAGTAGCTGATAGTTATTGGTTAGGTTCTCCATTCGGATTTTATGCACCAAACGGTGGCGCAAAAACATGGTACATGAACTCAGCAGGATACATTGCAGATAATTATGTATCACCATCAAGTTATGGAGTTAGACCTGTTATACATTTATCAGGAGATGTCACTTTATCAGGCACTGGACTATGGAATGATCCATATGTTGTTGAATAATATTTTAATTTATGATATAGTAAATATGTAATTGTTGAAGAAAGATTATTTTATTTAATATTTAT
>CAYJKL010000049.1:0-3549 GCA_964370755.1 uncultured Muribaculaceae bacterium | reverse complement strand
ACAAGTGATGAAATACAAAGTAATATTTTTAATATAAACATGTCATACACCTCTTTTATAATTACATAATAACATAGTTTACAAAAAAAAGAAAGATGTTACTCTTTCCATTTAAATTCTGATACTTCAGGAATATCTTTTCCATACTCTCTAATATACATATAATGTTTATCAAGCATTTCATTACAGTAGTATTCTAATTTTTTATTTTTCTTTTTAGTATATTTAAGTACATCTAATACTAGATTAAATCTATCTATTTTGTTTAGTACTCTCATATCAAATGGAGTTGTTATACTTCCTTCTTCATTGTAACCTCTTACATGTAAGTTATCATTTTCCCTTTTATATGTAAGCTGATGTATTAAATTTGCATATCCATGGAACGCAAAGATAATTGGTTTTTTCTTTGTAAATATATCATTATATTCTTCATCAGTAAGCCCATGTGGATGCTCACCTTTTGAAACTAGTTTGAATAAATCAAATACATTTACTACTCTAAAATTAAGGTCTGGCATAAACTCTTTTAATATTTTTGCCGCTGCCATAACTTCAAGAGTTGGAGTGTCTCCTGCACACGCAAGCACTACATCAGTATTATCTCCATCATCAGTAGATGCAAAATCCCATCTACTTACACCTTTTTTACAATGCCTTGCTGTTTCTTTCATATTAAGCCACTGAATTTTAGGATGTTTACTAGCTACTATTACATTTATATAATTTTTAGTTCTAAGAACATGGTCTACTGAACTTATAAGTGAATTAGCATCATACGGTAAATATATTCTTACTATTTCCGGTTTTTTTGTTGCTAAATGATTTAAAAATCCAGGGTCTTGATGAGTATAACCATTATGATCTTGCTGCCAAACATGACTTGATAAAATATAATTTAAAGATGCTATATCTTTTTTCCAAGATAATTCTTTTGATATTTTAAGCCATTTAGCATGCTGTGATGCCATTGAATCTACTACTCTTATAAATGCTTCATATGAGTGAATTAGTCCGTGTCTTCCAGTTAAAAGGTAACCTTCAAGTGCTCCTTGACAAACATGCTCAGATAAGTAACTATCCATTACTCTTCCACTTTTATCTAGTAGTTTTTCATCTTTATTTAGTTTTAAATTCCATGTTTTGTTTTCAAGTTCAAATACATGATTAAATCTATTACTCATTGCTTCATCTGGACCAAATATTCTGAAATTTTTACTAACTTTGTTAAGTTTAAAAACATCTTTTAAATATTTACCAAGTTCCATCATATCTGATGCTTCTACTGAGCCTCTTTTTCTAAAATCTACACCATACTCTTTAAAGTTAGGTAATATTAAATCTTTTAAAAGCAATCCTCCATTAGTAACCGGATTACTTCCCATTTTCTTTTTACCATGAGGATTAAGAAGTTTTAAATCACTTCTAAGTCTTCCTTTATCATCAAATAAACTTTCTGGCTTATAACTTTTCATCCAACGTTCTAAACGCTTAACATCTTCATCTGTCTTAATTTGAAATGGTATTTGATGGGCATTAAATGTTCCTACTACATCTTTTGGTCCAGTAATTCCTTTAGGTGTTTCAAGTATTATCATTGGCCAATATATATTTTTCATTTTCTTATGATTAGCTTTAATATATTTTATATCTTCAATAACAGTATCCATTACTTTAGCTAAATCTTTATGAAGTGTTGCTCCACTTTTGCCTGATACTAAATACGGTTTATATCCCATACCAATAAAGTAACTTCCTAAGTCATCTTTACTTATTCTAGAAAGTACTGTTGGATTATTTATTTTAAATCCATTTAAATTTAGTATCGGTAGTATTACTCCATCTTTTTCTGGGTTAATAAATTTGTTTACAAACCAAGATGTTGCTAGCGGACCTGTTTCCGCCTCGCCATCACCTACTACTGCGCAAGCTATTAAACTTGGATTATCAAGAATTGCTCCGTATGCATGTGAAATAACATAACCAAGCTCGCCACCTTCATGAATAGAACCTGGTGTTTCAGGTGCTGCATGACTAGAAATTCCTCCTGGAAATGAAAATTGTTTAAATAATTTTTTCATTCCTTCTTCATTTTGAGATACTTCTGGATATACCGATGAGTAACTTCCTTCTAGATATGTTCCTGCAACTGGTGCATTTCCACCGTGTCCTGGTCCTGATAAATAAATCATATTAAGATCATGCTCTACTATCGCCCTATTTAAATGTGTATATATTAAATTTTGTCCAGGAACTGTACCCCAGTGCCCGATTATTTTATCCTTACAATCACTTTTTTCTAATTTTCTTTTTAAAAGTGGATTATCAAGTAAATATAACTGACCTACTGCTAAATAGTTAAGTGCACTCCAATAATCGTTTAATCTTTTAATTTCCTCTTTTTTAATTGCCACTTTTTATTCTCCTTATCTTATATAAATTATACTATACTTTAAAATAATTTTCAATTAAAATATCTACCAATTTTCAATAAGTTTATTTTCAATTTTTGAATCACTAGCGTATAAGTATCCTAAAGATATTTCTCCTCTTAGTGTTCCATGATAATCCGAACCACCTGATTTAAGTAATTTTCTTTCATTGGCAAACTTATTTAAATACTTTATTTCTTCTTCAGTATTATAAGAATGAGCTACTTCTATTCCATCTAAATTATGTTCATTATATAAATTATTTATAAAATCTTTTACGTTATCTAAATGATAGTTAAATGGATGAGCTAAAAATAACAAACCATTATTTTCATGTATTAAGTCAATAGTTTCTTTTAGACTTGGTCTATACTTATTATAATTAATGAAAAACTTACTTTCTGAGTTACTTATACATTTTCTAAAAAACATTGTATCAACATCACAATATTCATCACCTAAAACTTCTTTTAAGTTTGGGTTATTATCAAGAAGTGATTTATATAACTTAGTTTCATAAGTTACAAAGTATAAATTATGTTTAAAACTTTCATCATATTTAAGATTAAGTTTGTTGAATTTTTCTAAAAGTTTAAGTCTTTCTTCTTTGTATATTGGTTTCCAGTCTATATTACTAACTTTCATAAAATAATCATTAATTAAATCTATATTATCAAAATTATATGCAAGTACATCTATTCTATTATTTTTATAAGTAGATGTTATTTCTATACCATTAATTATTTTACCTGAAAATAACTTTCTTGTACTTTCATTTTTTAACTCTTTATAAGCAAGACATGTATCGTGATCTGTTATTGATATAATATCTAGTTTTAACTCCTCACATTTTTCTAAAATCTCTCTTAAATTATCAGTTCCATCTGAATATGTTGTATGTATATGTAAATCTATCACTGTTTCATCTCCTATTATAATTATACCTTATAATAAGCAATATTGTTATAAAATATAGTATTTTATTGTCCTATTTCATGAAATTAACCATCACCACTTGATTTTTTTTAGAAATTTTGGTATTATTTTATATGTCATGGCGGTCTTGGTGAAGTGGTTAACACGCCAGATTGTGGCTCTGGTATTCGCGGGTTCGATT
>CAYJKL010000048.1:0-3680 GCA_964370755.1 uncultured Muribaculaceae bacterium | reverse complement strand
TTAAAAGAGTACTATGAAATATCATTTTTAAGTGAAGGAAATAATTTTTTAATACTTGGTTTATCACTACCAATTATAACGTTTATAATTAAAAATATATTTAATGCATATAAACTTTATAGATGTAGTAAAACTGGAGAAATTAAAAATGAAAATGTTATAAGTATTAAATCTTGGATATTTGTTATAGGAACACTTTTACTTGCTTATTTAAGTATTTATTTTGATTATATAATACCTCTTGATATAACTACGGGTATATATGTTTTAATTTTAATTTTTAATATTAAAGCAATAAACATTATAACTGATTTTAATGATTATAAACACGTTATTAAAGAAATGTATAGTAGTGGTATTACTAATGTTAATTTAAAAACTGAGCAAAGTCTTATGATGAAAAACTCGTATAGTAAAAAAATAGATAATACACTTAGTATTACTAGTGATAAAAAAGGCTATGCTTATTTTAATGATTTATTTATTAAAAGACATAGTAAAATGCTTACTAAATTTTCAAAAAAAGTTACGATTATACTTGTTGTTATTTTTATACTTTTATTACTTTTAGTTATATATGTTCCAGAACTTGATGAGTTTATTAATAATACAATAAATAATGGACTTGCTGGTTTTATTATTATAATGTATTTTCTTAATAAAGGTGGAAATATTACAAGTGTTATGTTTATGAACTCTGATTATAGTATGCTTTCTTATAACTTTTATAAAACTAAAGATGCAATTCTTAATTTATTTTTACTTAGAGTTAAATCAATTACTTTAATAAACTTAATTCCAGCATCAGTAATTGCTGTAAGTTTACCAGTTATGATGTATTTAACAGGTGGAACTCCTAATATAGCAAATTATTTTATATTACCCCTTGCCATAATAAGCTTATCTTTGTTTTTTTCAGTACATTATTTAGTTTTATATTATATTTTTCAGCCATTTAATAAAGAACTCAAAATAAAAAGTCCAGTTTATTATGTAATTACTGTAGCAACTTATTATGTTTGCTTTCTAGTAATGGATTATACTGGTGATATAATTTTTGTGGGATTATTTATAATAATATTTACAGTAATTTACCTAGTTATAGGGATGTTACTTGCTTATAAATTTTCTCCAAAAACTTTTAAAAATAAATAGTTTGAGCAGCAAAAATTTTGCTGTTTTTTACTGCAAAAATTTATTGCTAAATGAAACAATTTATGTTATATTTATATATAGTAGGGAGACTAAGTTATGAATATAAATACGAAAAATAATAGAAAAATGCTTTTAGGGGTTATTGGTTTTTTACTTGTTATAACGCTTACTTTAACGTATGCTTTTTTTGCAGGAGGAGCAGGGCCTGCAGCTAATACGGATGTAAATGTTGGGAGTGGGAACACAACTAAGCTTACTTTTAGTGAAGGTACTCCAATAAATTTAGAACTTAACGATACAACACTTTCTGAAGGTGGTAATGATGTATCAGGAAGTACTACTTCAAGCGCAACACTTACACTTGGAACTAATGTAGATAGTGCAACTGAGTATTATCAAGTTTATTTTAATGTTACTGGTAATGAGTTTAAATATACAACAGCTGCAAAAACGCCTGAGATACTTCTTAGTATTTTAGATAATGAAGGTAATGCAGTAACTCTTGATGGACTAACTGCTGTATCACCAGGTGTTTATGATATAACTGAGTATAAAGGTTTAATAAAAGTTGCTGAAGATTATGAAATAACTGGAAGTGCTACAACTACTCATGAATGGGAAGCTCAGATTACTTTTGTAAATTTAGCATCTAATCAAGCAGCAAATGAAGGAAAAGCATTTGATGCAACACTTATTTTACAACAACCTAAAATGATGGTTCCTGATATTGCAATTACACCACCTGAAGGATGTACTAACTGTGGTCCAGGGGAAACTGTTATAACGCCATCTACTGGTAGCGTTGGAGAAAACAACTCAACTTATGATATATATACAGTTGGGTATGTAACAAACACAAGTGAAACTGGAGTAACATACTCCTTAGATATAAAAATACCTGGAATGGATTATTCTAAACAAACTTTAGAGGTTACAAACACAAAAGAAGTAATGAGTGTTCTTAATGATTTTGAAAATTATATAGATTTTAAATCTAGTGGTACTATATCAAGTGGAAATAATAGCCAGAGTGCTGTAGCAACAGCTGCTGAGCTTCTTGCATCATCAATGGATGATAGTAATCTAACAATAGACTCAATAACAATGTCTTGTTCATCTGATAAATGTACAGCAGTTATAACTGAATCATTTAGTAATTTATCATCGGTAACACCACATGATACAACTAAAGTAGACGGAAGTAATTTATCTGCGATATATAATGGAATTATGTTTAATGTTGTGTTAATTGAGAAAAGTGATCCTTGTAGTAGTCCGACTACATCAAAAGATTTAATACTTTGTCATAATGGAGGACAAGCGACAATAGAGGCGAAAGAGGAACCAGACTTTACGCAAGCAGCTGAAACAAATGAAGGAATGTTTGCTGCCTCTGATGAATACGGAACAAGTTATTACTATAGAGGTGCAGTAGATAATAACTGGATGCTATATAATGGAATATACTGGAGAATAGTAAGAATAGCTGGAAACGAGTCAATAAAACTACTTTATAGTGGCACTACTGCACCGACAAGTTCAACAGCAACAGTAATGACTGGGAGTGGGACGCGTATCGGAAATTATGTATTTAACTCTATAGAAGATGATAATGCTTATGTGGGGTATATGTATACACTTAATCAAAGACAAGGCTTAACTGTAGATAGCCCAATGAAAACAACTTTAGAATCATGGTATACAACAAATATGAGTGGAGTAGACTCACAAATAGCAGATAATACATTTTGTTATGACAGAAGTTTAGCGACAGCTGGTTATCAGGGCTCTTATTATGGATGGAATGGAAGTACATATACTGGAACAGGGATTGGAACTAGTGGGACTTTATATGGTACTCATACAAGGTTAACTGCTTCAAGTAGTACATTAGGACCAGGGGGAACTGGACCTGAACTAGCATGCCCTAATAAAGTAGATGCATATACAGTAGATGATACTACAAATGGAAATGGCGCACTTTCGGAGAAAATTGGTTTACTCACTGTCGATGAGGCAGTAATGGCAGGCCTTGTACCTGCCATAAGTAACAGTAGTAACTATTTGTACACAAATAGTAGCTACTGGTTAGGCTCCCCTTTTGGGTTCTATTCAAATCATAGTCACGCTCATGTGTGGCGGGTGCTTTCTGATGGTGGTTTGTACCACATTGTTGTCTATAATTCTTATATTGGTTTGCGGCCTGCGGTTTATCTCTCAAATCTAGTATCGATTTCAGGAACAGGAACGTGGAATGATCCTTATAAAATAAATTAGGATTTTTGGCAGAGCGGGGAACCAATTTTTGAGCGAAAACGCGGTAGTCGTTTTCGCGGGCCAACCTTTGAGGAAGGTAATAAAGTTGAGACAGTCTTGATTTTATTTCCGCCGATTAGGCGGAAAATTGTACACCAAACTTTTCATTTTGAAAAGTTTGTGTTGTTGTTTATAGTTGAAGATATTTAAGAATAAGAAAGAAGGGATATAATGATTAATGAAGTACTGGATAAGTATTTAGAGAATAA
>CAYJKL010000047.1:0-3726 GCA_964370755.1 uncultured Muribaculaceae bacterium | reverse complement strand
CTAGTTGCACATTTGCATTACCCTCTGATGTAACTATTACATCATTTGGCATAAATGCATAAGAAAACCCAATAGTTGTTAAAAGTACTACAATAACCATAAGTGGTAATATAAATCTATTTTTGTATAAAAATTGTTTCATGTAAAATACGCTCCTTATCTTAAATAAATTTTATCATATTTTTTTGTATTATACAATTGCAAATTAAAAAGAAATTTATTTATCTTTCTCTTGGGTGAGTTTTTAAATAAACTTCTTTAATTCTTTCACTTGTTACGTGTGTATATATTTCTGTTGTAGATAAACTTTCATGCCCTAAAAGTTCTTGGACAGTTTTAATGTCTGCTCCATTATTTAGTAAATGCGTTGCAAATGTATGCCTTAACGTATGAATGCTTATATCGTGTTTTAAACAAACTTCTTTTGCACATGTTTTAACTATTTTACCTATCATACTTTTACTTAATTTTTCTCCGTATTTGTTTAAAAGCAAGAATTTACTTTCTTTATTATTTAAAAGAAGTGGTCTAATATCTTTTTGATAACTTTCTAAGTACTCATTTAAGACATCACCAAAGTATACTATTCTTTCTTTTGAACCTTTACCCATTACTTTTAAGGTTTTTTCCGAAAAGTTAATATCATTTATTTTAATTTCAGTAAGTTCTGACAATCTTATTCCTGTTGAATAAACAAGTTCTAATATAAGACGATTTCTGTGATCATATATAGTTTCTAGTTTTATGTCTTTAAGTAATTTTTCAATTTCTTCATAGTTTAAATATTTAGGTAACTTTTTTTCTATTTTTGGATTACTTATTCCCATGAAAATATTAGTTTCAAGTTTATTAATTTCTACTAAAAAATTATAAAACATTCTAAGAGATGTTAATTTTCTTGCTATACTTTTATTTGATAATTTTTGATAATCAAGTTCTTTTAAGTAATTTCTTATATCTTCTTTAGTAAGTTTAAGAAAGTTTAATTTTTTGTTATCTAGAAATATACTAAACTGTTTAATATCGTTTTCATATGATTTAATTGTATCACTTGAATAATTAAGTTCTTTTTCTAAATATTCTAAATAACTATCAATGTAAACTTTCATGTTAAGCACTCCTTTATTTTCTTAAATTTGTATAATCTTTTTCCAGTGCATTTTTACTATTTAAATAATTAACTACTGTTTGTGCACTCTCATTATATTCAAAATCTATACAGTAATTATATAAACCAAGTGGAAAATTTTTTTTCAATGTGTCACAAAGTTCACCATATAATTCACTTTCATCTATATCTTTATTTTCATTTATTATTTTTAATATTTTCTTAAAATTAAATACTATACATCCATTATTATGCTCTTCTTTTATATTATTATATAGCGGATTATATGCTGCTTTGATATATCTTATAACTTTTGCAAGTACGGGTTGACCTATTCCAAGTAATCTCTTTATTGAATTAATATTAACCATTCCAAAATTTGAATAAGCTTCAAATACATGAATGTTTTCTTTTAATATTTTATGTGAAATAAAGATATCATATTCAATAGAAGATTCACCAATCATTTTTTTGTAATTTTCTATAAACTTTATTATTGTATAATAATCATTTGATTCTTTAGATATCAAATAATGAACTAGATATTTTTTCTTAAAATTATATAATTCATTTTCTGTAATATCAAAGTTTTTACTTATTAAGTCTAATATATGTTGGCACCCCTCAATAGTGTCATGTTCTATACTATTGATTATTATCGCAATACCTTGCATTTTCATTATTATATTATTTAAAATTATATTACTAAGCCTATCTCTATACTCACTACTATAATCCCTATATTTTTGATAAAGTAAGATGTATTTATACTTCATAAGTTCTTTACATACATCTTTTTCTCCATTAAAATATCTTGTATTTAAATCATTTACTTTATTCATGTCAACTGGTTCTTCAATTATACTACTATATCTATAATTATTTGCATCTACTGATAATATTACTCTTATTTTAGTTTGATAACTTTTATCAAGACTTTTAAAAAAGTTATCGTCCTTCATCTGTTTTCTGAAAAAATAAATATCTGCTTTGAACATAAACTGCATTACTTTTTGCATACAGTACATGGTACTTTCATCTGGTATATTAATTTTATCTGCATTTATAAAATTATAGACTTTATCTATTGTTTCTTTTGCATCTCTTATCATTTTTCCCCCATTTTATTTATTGCTTATTTATATGTTCTAGAGCGAAACTCTGCTGTTGCTAATTTTTCCATGTAATTTCTTCTACACATTATCTCAATATTTTGTGACCTAATATCACTCATTAGTTCAGTCTTCATTGTATGACTGGTATTTCTTCCTAAATTTTCATAGATGGCTATATCTTCGTCGAGAATTTTTTTGAGTTTTTCAATTTCTTCCATAAATGTGTCTATAAAAAAATCTTTTGCTTCGATAAACTTTATATTACCATCCTCATTGTGCAGTATAAAATTTTTTGCGTGCTTAAAATATTTAGGGTAAAAAATTTGCCAATGATCACGAAAGTATTTTTCCTCGAATCTTTCTTTTTCAAGTTCATGCGCAGTAGTAAGAAATTTAACTAAACTCATAACATAATAATCTTGTGTTTCCATACATTCTCCATTAACTAGATTTTAACAAATTTATATCTTCAAGTAAAGTGTTTGTTTTAAGTTATTTATTTTTTATTTGAAAGTTTTCATCTAAAAATCTTACTATTACATCCCTATAAGGATTATATTCTAAAGATATACACTGATTATATAAACTAAGTGGGTAATTTTCCTTTAATTTGTTAGGTAGTATTTTATAAAGTTTTTCTGGAGTCGCATCGTTTCTAACTGAGTACTTACCCGCGCTTCTTATTGATTTTGATAGACTTTTGTAGTTTTTTTTAGTTTGTATTTTTTCATCTAAACTTGCATCTATATATTTCATATTCATAGATACTAATGAAAACATTTCTTGAGGTATATCAAAATAGTACATTATTTCTCTTGCTTTTACTCCTGGGAAGTTAGCGTATGTTTCGAAAGCTATTTTATTTTTATCAAAAATTTCTTTTGCTAAATCTACATTGTTATTTATTCCTTTGATTCTGAACTTAAAAGATAACATTTCAAATAGTTTTTCTATTACAAAATAGTTATATAATACTTTGTTTGATATGAGAAGTGCAAAGTATCTGTTTCCTATAGTTTCTTTTTCTCTTTTGGTAATATCAAATAATTCTCTAATATCTTCTAGAAATTCTTCTAAATCATCGTAATCATCTATATTTATATCATGAATTTGATTTAGAATGTGTTCAAACTTTGTATCAATTAATCTAAGTTTTTCATTAGTTTGGCATTCTTTAAAAAGTGCTGAATATTTTACACTACTTTTATCTATAAATATTTGCTTATATAAATATTTTATTTGAACTTCTTTTAATGAAGTTATTTCTTCTTCGCTTTTATTTTCATAATAAAGAATTGATGCTCTTTTTATATCATCTATATTAATGTCTGTATCTAGTTCATTTGGTTTTCTTACTTCTGAGTGTATTATTTTAAGTATAAATCTATATTTATTTTTTGTTTCTTCTGGAAGATCGCTAAACATTTGTTTTTTTTCAATTTTATTTTGAATACTAGTAATATCTTTATTTAACACATGATGAAAAACCTCTTTGAAATACCA
>CAYJKL010000046.1:0-3818 GCA_964370755.1 uncultured Muribaculaceae bacterium | reverse complement strand
AAATATATATTATTTAATTTCAAATTCTACTGAAATATTAAAACTTGTGCTAGTACTATTTTCGTCAAACTCTTTTATTAATCTATATGTGCCACTTTCTAAATTTCCATAAGCGCTTTTTAAATCAATTTGAGTTTCGTGCGTTTCATATGGCTTGATATAATGAATTGGCATTGTAAATATTAAATCTTCTGGTGGTATTAATTTATACCATTTACCAGACTTTTTTACTTCTATAGAAAATGTTTCTCCATATCCATAAGTAATACTTTCATTATTATTTATTATACTATAATCTAAGTAACCATCACTAATGCGGTCTAAATATAAATCACTATCTATATTAATATTTAGTTTTATATCTTCTTTGTTTTCAATAATTGTATCTGATAGTTCTCCTATTGTAGATATTTTCTTTTCAGTAATGTATTTAATGTTATGTTCATCTAGGCTTTCTAAAGTTATGTCTTCTAAAAATGCTTCTTCAAAGGATTTTTCTGTTCCATCTCCATATTTAACTATGATTTTATCTTTTTTAAGACAATTATAGTAATAAATATTTTCTCTGTCTTCATAAAATTTATCTAAAGCTTCGGCACATATTAAACCTTCTTCTTCTACTGTATCAATTATATCTACTACATTATTTTTTGTATTATGCTCTATATTAAATAAATAAAACCAACTTCTAAACTCAAGTTTACTATCTATAATACTATTTAATCCGTCTTCGTTATTTATAGTTAATTTATATCCAAGACCTATATATTCCCACTTATAAGTAGGAGCTCCGCTTGGGTCTGGTTTTGTTAATGAAATCATGAATATTGGATTTTTATTGTTTTTTATTTGGTTATAATCAATTATAGAGAAAGCGATTGATAATATAACTATTATAGTTATGAGTACTGTACATATCTTTTTATATTTTTTATTTAACTTTTTGTCTTTATAAAATATAGATAAATCACATATTAAGAAAAATAATACAAGAATACTACATAGATAATATGGATCTATCCATAGATTTGAACTATTTACCATATTTAGAAACAAAAATGTAATTGGAATAATAGAAATTAAACTTGAAAAATTTTTCTTTTTATAAAGTAAAATTCCCGTTATCCAAAATGTAATGTTAAGTATAATCACTGTAATTGTCATTGCTTTAATATCAGTTAAAGATACTATTATATTTACAATAGTTATTATTACTGCTGGAATTGTGTAAATATTTAATAGTAATTTTTTGCTTATTTTATTTTTCATAACACACCTCTTCTTAATTAATTTCAAATTCTATAAATATATATTTTTCTTCACTCTCAGTTATTGGTATATCGTTATTGTTATGTAATGACTTAACTATTCTATAAACGCCTTTTCCAAGGTTTTTATAGTGGTAATTGAAATTAACTGTTTCTTCTACTTTTTCATTACTATTTAGGTGATAAGCTATAGCATTAAAAACCATTTTTTCTGAATTTTCTAAGATGTACCAGTCGTTACCTTCTTTTACTTCTAAAAAATAATCTTCTCCGTAAGTGTAATCATCATTTGTAGTATTTTCCATTGTAAAAGTTACTGATTTTTCACTACTTGAAATAGTTTCTACTTTTATAATATCATTTATAAAAGTTAAATCACTTTTTTCAGGTTCCCCTGATCTAGGGTTTAAAAGTAACACTAGATTTAAAATAAGTGATAGTATAAGTGCGCCTACTAAGATGTATTTTGAAATTTCTTTTTTCTTTTTCATAACACACATCCTTCTATTAATAATATATCACATTTTACTTTTTTTTGATAGATGTAATAGTTCTTATACTTTCGTTTAAAAATTTAACTACTTCTTCTTGTTCTGCATTTTCAAGTTCGTTTTTTTCTTCATCAGTAAGCTCAGATTTGTATTTATTAAACTGTGGCACAAACTGAATTGATGCAAGAGGGAAACCTTCAGTTATAGTAGTGCTACTAGTACTACTAAATACCCTTGGCAAATCTACTTCAAATGTGTATACTTCATTTTTATAAGCTACTGCTACACCTCTTCTAAAATATCCTTTAAGTTTTCCATCGTTTCCATAACTTTCAACTAGTGAAGTATAGTGAGTAACCATTTCTTCATCAGTTAGTCTTTTTCCAGCTACTCTTCTTACATTATTTTTAGGTTGAACTTCTTCTGGTACATTATGAAAAAATAATCCATCGTCCATACCTATGGTTGGAAGTGATGAAATGTTTTCAAAAAATTCTGCTTTTATTACTGCATTTTCAAGTGGTGTTTGTCCGTTTTCTTCAACATCTTCAGTTATATTTAAATCTTTAAGTGTTACTAAAATGTTTTCTCCTAAGTCTAGTTTGTTTTGATAAATTTTCAGTTTAGCTGGGTTTGTTGTTGCGAATAATATTTCCATTGTTAATTCTCCTTCTTTTAAAAAATTATATCATAAAAAAAGGCTATTTGGTAATAGTCTTTTCATTGTATTTTATTTATCTCTTAATACTGCTTTACATTTTGTAGTAACTTCTGAAATTATTTTTCCAAATACTTCCATTACTTCTTCATCGCTTAGTGTTTTACTTTGATCTTTAAATGTTAAAGCATATGCTATTGATTTTTCATTTGGTTTTAAATTTTCACCTTCATATATATCAAATATAGTGATATCCGTAAGAAGTTTTCCACCAGCTTTTTTAATAACAGTTTCAATGCTTCCTGCTGTTACTTTTTTATCAACAATAAACGCTATATCTTTTGATATACTTGGGAATTTACTTAATTCTTTAAATGACATTTTTGTAGGTTTATTTGAAAGTAATTTATCTAAATTTATTTCAAAAACATATAAATCATCTTTAGTTACTTTAGGATGTAATTTTCCGATTATACCAATATTTTTTCCTTGAACTATAATATTTGCTCCTTGACCAGGGTGTATTTCTTTTGGTAAATCTATAACATCAAATGAGTATCTATTTACATATCCCATATAATTTAGTAATTCTTCAACTATTCCTTTTAATATATAAAAATCTACTTTTTGACTTATTATTCCTTTATTATATTCACCTGTTAAAAGCGATGCAAGTTTTAACTCTTCTTTATAAGTTTCATCTTTGTAGAATCCTTTACCAACTTCAAAGATACATATATCTTTTAAATTTCTTGCTTTGTTGTATTCATAAACTTCTTTTAGTGAGTAAATAAGAGTGTATCTTAGAGTTTTCTTTTCTTCGCTCATCGGGTCTGCTAAGTTTATGTGCGAGAATGTGTCTGTTGTATATTCTTGTATATTTTTTTCTGGTATTAAAGTGTGTGTTAATACTTCATTTAAACCAAGTGATACCATTTTGTTTTTGATTTCTCTTTTTACTTTATTATATCTTCCAACAGTGCTACATAAAATAGGAAGTTTTCCTTCAATTTTATCAATTCCATATATACGACCAATTTCTTCAATCATATCTTCTTCAATTTTTAAATCTAATCTTCTTGATGGAATAGTTACAATAGTTTTATTACTGCTTGTTTCTATTTCAAAACCTAAAGATTTTAATATTTGATTAATTTCATCTTCTTTAATATCTAGTCCTAAAACTTTATTTACTTTCTCATGATTTACTGTTACTTTTAGTATTTCTTTATTTTTCTTATCATATTTAACTGTTCCACCTACTATAGTTCCACCAGCGTATTTTTCTAGTAAGTGACAAGCTCTATGAAGTGCCATTTCTGTTCTTTTAGGATCTATTCCTTTTTCAAATCTATTAGATGCTTCACTTCTAAGTATTTTTTTACTAGTTTTTCTTACCTT
>CAYJKL010000045.1:0-4052 GCA_964370755.1 uncultured Muribaculaceae bacterium | reverse complement strand
TGTTCTTTTTTAGCAGTTGCTAAATTTACTATATACGGCGCATGACAAATAACATTTTTAATATCAAAATCATTTTCTTTCATCACTTCTTTAGCTTTTAAAACTAAATCCATATCTATTTCTTTTCTAACTGTATTTTGAGGTGCTCCAGTATAAAACATTAAAGCATTAGCCCCATAACTAAGTGCATCTTCAACACTTCCTAAAAAACCTCTTTTTGAAAAACTCACATGAGCTCCTAATATTAACATAAATAACTTCCCTTCATAATAATATTATATCATTAAATTTTATAATAAGAAAATAAAAGTATTTAAAATAGATTTTAAACACAAAAGAAAAACACAAAGTATTTAAAATTCATTTAAATGCTTTGTGTTTAATGATTAATTTGATAAATCCACTTGCGTATCTGTTGGACAAGCAGTAGTTGAACCATCATCTGTTTTGTTAACACTTTCATTTTTAATTAAACCACTTACTCCATCAAGATTAACATAATATCCATTAGTAGTATCTTTAATTACGATTGAATAGGTATTATTAGCATTAACAATAACTCGGCCATCGTACATTTCCTTTGTAATATTATCTAAATATCCTTCTCCAACTAATTCATCAATATCATAACAATTACCTTTTCTTCCAGAAACTTGATTTGATAAATGCACAGTTTCAACTGTATCGATTATATTATTAACTGTACTAACAAAAGCATTTTCTCTCGAATCTGAGATAAGTGGAAGTACTGAGTTCGCCGCTATAAGCATAACTATCGCAAGTACTATAATAACTGCTAAAAGTTCTATTAATGTAAATCCTTTACTACTTTTTATAAATTTCATTTACGCACCATCCTATAATATAATAATACAGTATCTAAAATAATTAGTCAATATGTTTAAAATAAAAAACAATCTTTATTTGATTGTTTTTATAATATTTACATTATTTTCCGTATATTCGACAGTAATTTTATCTCCAGTTTTTAAAAATGGAATAATTTCTTTATCAACTTTTATACTCATTTGATATTTATTATCCTCAGTATCAGTTAAGTAATAAATTGTAGTTCCATCAATCACCGCAGAAGTAATAGTTTTAAGCACTATTTCTTTTTCAAGTGTATCACCAGTAGTTAAATCACCACTACCAATAATACTTAAATATTCCTCAGCTGCCTTATCTATTCCTAAAGATGCATCAGCAGTAGATACTATTTGATAGTCTTCAACATCTACAAAAGCATACATTTTAACAAGTCCAGCCGCATCTTTTAAACTAAGCAGATAAGTTGGTCTTTCATTTAAGTTTATTAAAAGTGGAAAAGACGCTACATAACCTTTTTCTTGAACTAGCCCTTGCGCTGAGTTCATCGCACTAAACTCCTCTGCCCCAGCAGCTGGATAATAGTTTGCTTCCTTAGTTCTAAGATTAACAAGTACAAACCCTAAATTAGATTCATCAGCAGCAACAGATGTAATACCAGTATATAAATATACATCATCATTAATTATTAAGTAGTTATATCCATCAGTAGTATTAACTACATTTTTTTGACCAAACATTGAGTTCCAAAAACCATTAACATAATCTCCCCAGTTATCAACTTGTTCAATAACTAAGTTAGATGAGTATACATGATCTACCCACTCAGGAACTTTTTCTGAGTCGTACTTTTTACCCTCACCTGTAACAGCATCTAAAAGTATAACTCCAGCTATATCAGCTCTCATACTAACACCAGCATAATCAATTATAGGCACAACCCAGTATGGATTACCTTCTTCATCTATTTCAAAAGTAATATCTCCAAAAATTTCAGTTGGATACATAAATCTAAGTTTTCTCATCAAGTCTTCACTAAAAAAAGCACTTGGCATATATTTCATACCTTCATCAAGTTCATGAATATCAGCATCTCCATCAACAGAATCTACTGTAATATATCCTTTAACGCCTTCATCTTTATTTGAAAAATATTTAAATATATCAGCATACTCTAAAGGTGTAACTCTAACTATTTCATTATTATAATTGATTTGAGTATATAAACTACTTACAGAGTACTGACTAACCCACTCAGGTTTCTCACCCATTTTTCTATCACCAAGTTTTTCAGTAGACTCCTTATCAAGAAGTGGAAGCGACTCAAAATCAACTTCAGGAATATCAGTTACAAACTCATTATCTTCATTAATTGCTATTCTGTTTGCATAAGCATCACTATTAAAAAGTGGTGAGTTAAATATATTAACTATACCTACTACTAAAAATATTCCTACAATACTAATACCTAAAATACTTATAACTAAATCATTAGTTTTAGAAGCATTAATTTCTTTAACCGTTTTATAATTTCCTTTTTTACCAGTTTTTAAAAACTCTCCAATTTGCTCTGCACTATCGGTAATACTTGAAAAAGCACTAGCAAGTATATATACTATAATTATAAAAATTATAAATACCCAAAATGCAAACGATTGCACATTTAGTGGCGGAAGCACAACATAAAAATAAACAAACGACAAAACTATCGTAACTAAAAGATTAATAATAATTCTTTTCATAAACAAACCTTCTTTCTTATAACTCAATTATAATACAAACATACTAAAAAAAGCAAACTTTTATTTTAAAGTATCAATAAGTGAGCTAACTAAATCAATATTATCTATAAAAGAACTTATTTTATCACTAGTTCTTTCTTTATATTTAATCTTCATATCCTTACTAAACGCATCAAAATCTATTAAACCTCTATTAAGTTCTTTTATATAATAAGAATTTTGCTTTAAGTAATTATAAAGTTTTTCATTATTTCTAAATTTCATTTGTACTTCTAAATTCATTTAATCTCCAAAAAATTTATTTATTGGCCTCGGAGCACTTGGTCCTTTACCCGCTACTTTACTAACATTTGATGCACCTTTATTAGTAAGTTCTTGTACAAAACCAAGTGCTTTTTGAGCAGTCCCAATATGTTCTTGTATCGAGTCCATATTAACATTCTTAATTAAATCATTTATTTTACCAATATTCATACCAGACTCTTTTTTTATACTTCCATATTTATCCCAAACACTTCTATCATCACCATACAAATCATATAGTTCATAAAACTTTTGCCAAGACATATCACCATTATTAATATGATCAATTAAACTAGGTTTAGTTTTAACAAATTTTTTAAATTCTTCTTTTTTATCCAAAATAAATCACCCATTAAAGTTTATGCTTCAAATGGGTGATTTTTACTTATATTTTAAAATCTTCTGTAAACTCTCCTAAAGAAAGTTGTTTTTGTGTTTTTTCTAGAGTTACTTCTTCTAAAACTTCCTCTACCACTTTTTCTTCTTTAGCATCTTTAAGATTAACTAAATCTTTTTTAAGTGACACACTACTTATATTATTTTTACTAATAACTGACCCAGTACTAGGCATATCCATAATAGATATATCACTATTTTTAACTTCTTTAATATCAGTTCCATCAATAACTAAATTAATACTAGATTTATCAGTTAAGAAAGATGATAAAACTTTATAATCTTTTGCTTTAACAGTCTTAAATAACATATTACCTTTTTTACCTCTTGTAATATTAGATAGATCAGATAGTTTTAATCTTTTACCTGTTTTAAAGTTAGTAAATACATTTAAATATTCATTTTCTTCCATAACACTTGATGCATATACAACAAAATCATCTTTAACAGTAATACCTTTAACACCAGCAGCTTTAACACCTACAATAGGTATTTCCATAGCTTTATATTTTAAATAATATCCGTTATTTGTAACAAACAATACTTCTTCTTTTTCAATAGATACCCCTACTACTTCATCTCCATCTTTAAGTTTAAATGAAACCATAGGTTTAGAGTATCTTGTAACTTCAAAGTCACTAAGAGCAACTCTTTTAGTAAGACCATTTTTAGTAAATAAAACTAAATTTTTACTCTTATCTTTTAATATCATACTAGAAACTATTTTCTCTTCAGGACTAATCATAATAGTATTAGATATATGTTTACCTAAATCTTTCCATT
>CAYJKL010000044.1:0-4371 GCA_964370755.1 uncultured Muribaculaceae bacterium | reverse complement strand
GGACTTGAACCTCCGACCTCACGCTTATCAGGCGTGCGCTCTAACCACCTGAGCTACAAGCCCATTCTTTGTGACTGCTATTTAATTATACAGTATAAATTCGTATATTGCAAGCATTTTTTTATTAAAATTTCACTTTTTGTTATATTTTTGGTGGACTGTCAGGGACTTGAACCCTGGACCCACTGATTAAGAGTCAGTTGCTCTACCAACTGAGCTAACAGTCCAACTGAAGTTATTATAACATTTTTTAAAATAAAATCAATAAATATTGTTATATTTAAATTATTTTGATACAATAGATTTGAGGAAGTAATATGAAATTAAAATATCAAACATTATCTAAAGAAGAAAAAATAAAAGTTAAAGAAGAATTTTATGCTAGCGAGCTTGGAAAAGAAAATAAGTTTAGACTTATTCGTATAATTTTTATTGGAGTATTATCTTTAATTTATAGTGCTTACTGCATATATGAATATACTAATACAGATCATATTTTTTATTTAATAAACGCTGTTACATTTATAATCGCTGGTATCGTGCTTATTATTGGTTATTTTAAAGTTAAACTTAAACTGTATAATAAAATCGCAATAAAAAAGTAGTTATTTAAAACTACCGTATGTCTTATTAAGGTCAATTGTTTGGCCTTTTGTTTTGGCTAAAGTACCCACATCTACTACTTGATACCCTTTTAAATAAAGCTCTGGCAACACTTTTTTAACTGCCTCTGCTGATGGGGCGAATATATCATGAAAAAGCACAATGTCGCCATCACTCACATTATCAAGTACATGATTCACAAGTCTATCTACATCTTTATAACGCCAGTCATCTGTATCGACATTCCATAATATATATGAATAATCTACTTCATTTTGAATCGTGCTATTAATGCTACCATATGGTGGTCTTACAAGATTTGTTGTAATTCCAGCAGCATTATACAGTAACTGATTTGTTCTTTCGAGTTCGTACACTGTATCACTTATACTTTGTCTTGTAAAGTTTTTATGAGAATAACTGTGCAAGCCTACTTCAAAACCATTATCCACTACTTTTTTAGCAACATTAGGTAGTAGTTCTATTTGAAGACCGAGCATAAAAAATGTAGCGCCTGCTTTGTTTTTAGTAAGCGAGTCCATTATTTTTTCTGTATATACCCCATGTGGCCCATCATCAAATGTAAACGCAATTGTTTTTTTTGCCGGATCATACTCTTGCCCAGTTTCATTTACATAATCTGCTACATAATTTACATCATATACAACATAATCTTTAATCTCGTTATAAAACACTTTTAAATTTATACTACCAAGTTCATTTTCGTATGTGTAGTTACTAAATATTATTTCTAAGTAATTATCATGTATATTATATTCTTTAACTGTACTTGTTTTAACTAACTCAGTAGCTATAAACTCTGGATATTTTAAATATATTAACTCATTTACTTTATTTGTAAACTCATCAAGTCTATCCATTTTTAAAAATTCATCAATTTTAACTTTACTATTATCATTCACTTTATTTAAAACTGTATTTTTATAATATATTAAATAATCTTCGTCTTCATCAAAGAAGGTTTGACTTTCATATACATTATCACTGCTAGTTACTTCTACTTCGTTTTTATTTATTCCGACTACATGAAAAATTAATGCTATTAATGTAAAAACTAGCGATATACAAAGTATTATCACTGTCATATTTATAGCGTTCTTAGCTTTGACAATTTTATTTTTCATCTTAACTCCTACATATAGTATACCACTTTTTTCATACTTTTTACTTACCTAGTATATAAATATTTCTTATTTGACAAAAAAACTACATTAGATTACTCTAATATAGCCTTAATTCTTCTTACACCAGATGATGAGCTTTCTTCTTTTGTGATTTTAAATACTCCAAGTTCGCTAGTATTCTTAACATGCGGTCCACCACATATTTCTTTAGAATACTCCCCTATTGTATATACTTTAACAACTGAGTCATATTTATCTGTAAATATTCCCTCAGCACCACTACTTGTAGCCTCTTCATAAGTCATTTCTTCTAAAGTAACTTCTATATTTTTATTAATAATATCATTTACTTTAGTAGTAACTTCTAATTTTTCTTCATCAGTTAATTTATGATCTACGTTAAAGTCAAATCTAATTCTCTCTGGAGATATATTACATCCCTTTTGAATTACATCAGACCCAAACATATCTTTTAAAACTGATAAAAGTATATGTGCAAGTGTATGGTATTTAACTGACTCATAAGATTGATCAGCAAGTCCGCCTTTAGCACTTCCAGCATCAAGTGTTCTACTTTTTTCTTGATGTTCTTTAAACTTTTCATGAAATCCATCAATATCTATAGATAAATTATTTTCACGAGCAAGCTCTTCAGTCATCTCAACTGGATAACCAAATGTATCAAATAATTTAAATACATCAGATCCGCCAATTACACTACCTTCTAAATTTTTAATCACTTTATAAAAATGCTTCTCCCCATCTTTTAAAGTCTTACTAAATTTATTACCTTCTTTTAAAAATTCTGAAATTATATATTCTTTATTTCTACTAAGCTCACTATACTTATTTTCGTAGTCAGATATAATTACATTTGATAAATCTTCTAAAGAACTAAATTCTAAACCAAGTTTTCTTAAATTTCTAATAGCTCTTCTAATAAGTCTTCTAAGAACATATCCTGCTCCTGCATTAGATGGACTTAACTTCTTATCATCTCCAAGAATAAATGTCGCACTTCTTACGTGGTCCATTATAATTCTAAATTCTTTTTTATTATCTTCATATCTAACACCAGATAACTCTTCTAGTTTTAATTTAATACCTTTAAATGTATCTATATCATAAACTGATTTATATCCACCTAATACACACACAGTTCTCTCTAAACCCATACCAGTATCTACATTTTTTTGATCAAGTTTAGACAATTTTCCATCTTCACTACTTAAGTATTCCATAAATACATCATTCCATATTTCAAGGTATTTGCCACAGCTACAAGATGGATCGCATGAATCACTACATTTATCTTTACCTGTATCATAATACATCTCAGAACATGGCCCACAAGGTCCTACACCAGAACCTAGTATCCAAAAGTTATCATCTTTTCCTAAGAAGAAAATATGATCATCACTAACTCCTAAACTTTTCCATATATCATAAGATACTTCATCACGTGGAGCGCTATCATCTCCAGCAAAACAAGTAAAATAAAGTTTATCTTTAGGTATTCCTAAATAATCTTCACTAGTTAAAAACTCATAACTATACTTAATTGCATCTTCTTTAAAATAATCTCCTAAACTCCAGTTACCAAGCATTTCAAAAAAGGTTAAATGAGAATCATCTCCTACTTCGTCAATATCATTAGTTCTAATACATTTTTGAACATCACATAATCTAGTTCCACTTGGATGCTTTTCACCTAATAAGTAAGGCACTAAAGGATGCATACCAGCAGTTGTAAAAAGTACTGTTGGATCATTTTCAGGCATAATCGAACTAGACTCGATTATTTTATGATTTTTACTTTCAAAAAACTCAAAATAAAGTTTCTGAAGTTCATTACTATTTAACTTTTTCATTTACTATCTATCTCCTCTAATATTTTAAACAATTTTTCTTTTAACTTTTCTTTATCATCATTAACTAAAATATGATCAAAGTCATTATATCCTTCAAGCGCAGTTTCAGTTACATCAATTTGCTCTTCAATACTTAAATTACTTGCACTATGCTGATTTTCAATATAAAAAGCGTAAACATCATCATAAGCATTACGAATCTCATCAATTTCTTCTGGCATTCTAACATCTGCAATAATTACATTATTTACATATGCTTTATAAATTTCTATATCCTGAAGCATATTAGTTGTTAAATACGAAGGGTTAATACTTCTAATTGTTTGACCAAGCTCTTGCATATACTTTCTAGGTTTAGTTAAGTTATTACCGTCCCAATCAGTTAACTCCTTTGTAAAGTTTTTAATATACTTACCATACTCAGTAACTACTGAACTTTCAAGTTTATATACAAAAAACTCGTTAATCATCGTAGCAACTTCGCCTTTTCCACTTTCAGCATTTCCTGCTAATAAAAATATTCTCATCTTAACTCCTCTTTCTAAAAATAAAAAGAATGCGTACACAAGGAGTGCATATAAGCACGGTACCATCCTTTATTTAACTTTATTATTTGATAACGAAAATTACCCGGTTAATCTCCAAAAGTAGCAAATTTTATCATCTATTACTAGTTTCCACCAACCACTAGCTCTCTATAAATATTAAATAAAATAATCTTTCTTCAACAATTACATATTTACTATATCATA
>CAYJKL010000043.1:0-4781 GCA_964370755.1 uncultured Muribaculaceae bacterium | reverse complement strand
CAACTAAAATTGCCCCATTATAAAAAATAGTTGGTAGATTTAATTTCTATCAACTTTTTTTCATTAACTTTCTAATAATGGATTTTTCATATTTAACAATGCTATCTAATTTAGCGTTTAATCTTTTTCGTCTTTGATAAGGATTATCTCCAACTCTAATAAATGTTCCATCGGCAAGCATTACTCTTTCACCTTTTTGTTTAGTAGTAAACATTGAATGAGTTCCAGAACCTATCATTATTTTTTTAGAACCTTTTTCTTCTCTATTCATATAAAGTTGTTCCATTAATTCATTTTGTTCTAAACAAGTTAATTTTAGAAATTCCTCATAAGTAATTCCAAATAATTCTAATAACCTTGCATTTGCAGTATCCACTATTCTGTCATGACTACTTCTGGTGTCATCTTCTTGTTCTGAAACCCTAATTTTTTCATTGCACAAGGTTAATATCATTTCTACACTTGCTTGAGAAAGATTACTTATGATTAATTCATTTGAATCGTTCATAGTTTGACTCATATATTCTATCATTTCTTGAAAATTAAGTATATAATCACTATTTTGTTCTTCAGAAACTGAAAATGTAGATTCACTTATTATTTCCGAATATATTTTATCCCTATTAGATTCAATAGTTTCTCCAGCGTAAGCATAAACTCTATTATTACTCACTTTATAAAATGTATGTATATTCATTAAAATTCTCCTTCTTAATACCTTTATTTATTATTTTTTTGATATATTCTTTTAATTTTTCACCAATGTTAAAGCATATTGCATATATTTCTTCTAATTCATCATAATATTTATTTTCTATAAGGTAAGTTAGCATTTTTTCCTCATCAATATTTTCTATTGCCTCTTTGTTACAGTGATCTGCATGCTTATGCGTAACTAATATATAATCTATATTAACCCACTGGTTATTTAATATTTCTTCACTGTACCCAAAAACTCCAGGGTCAATAAGTATTCTTTTATTATTTGTTTCTATCAATAAACAAGATTGATTATATTTTAGTAATTTGCTTTTTTTCGTTTCTCCTTCATTATATTATATCATATTTGATAAATATAAACTGGTATTTAATCAATAAATATTTTGCTATAGTTATTTTTGTATGATATAATTTCAGCGAGGAGAACTTATAATGGCAACTAATTATTTTGATTTTTTATCTGACTATAACCTAGATGAATATGGCATTAATAATATTTCTATTGGTATAAATATTTACGGTAATACTCATTATTGTAACTTTAATAAAAATGAAATATATGATATTGCTTCTTTAACAAAACTTTTTACTCTAAACTTATTATATGACTTAAATATCAATTTAAATGACTCTATAAGTAAATTTTTGGATACAAAGTTAGAAGTCAGTATATTAGATTTAATTCAGATGAAATGCTATTTCAAGTTAGATAAAAATCTTAATGAGTGTAATAACTACGATGAAATTAAAAATATTTTATTAAGTGCTAAGTTATTAGAAAAAAGGTACAATTATAATGATATAGCCTTTTGTATTTTAGGAGTTTTAATCGAAGATATTTCTAAAAAAAGTTTAAAAGAAAATTTCGAAAATTTATTTAGAAAATATAATTTACACAATACAAAAATATTACCTATAAATTATAGTATTTTAAGCAATGGTAATTCTAATAATTTACCACATGATAAAAAAAGTCAAATAATGAATGGTATATCTGGAGCAGCTGGAATTTTTTCTAATTGTGAAGATATACTTAAATATTGTAATTTAATTGTGAATTTTAATATTTTTGATAAGGAATTTATAAATAATATTTTTGATTTAACTTGGGTTGATGCTCGTAATAGAAATAGATCTTATGCTGGTTTATATAAATATAGTACTGATAAATCTTCTTATGTGAAAAATAATTCTAGAGCTTTGGCTCATCAGGGATATACAGGAAGCTGGTTATTAATGGATTTTGACAATAAGAATGCTGCAGTTATTTCAGTTGATGCTATTAATAAAAATACTTTAGAAAAACATTCAAAATTTTTTGAAGTTTATCACCCTATAATTACTAAAGTAACTAATCTTATAAATTAATTTATTTACTTTTTCTTTCGTTTAATTCAGTTTTGTTATATAATTAATATATAAGGTGGTGTAAAAATGAATGATAAATTAATGGATATGGCATATGAACTTTCTATTGTTAATGCTAAAAATGATTTTACTAAAGGCGGTCCTTTTGGTGCACTTATTGCAGATAAAGATGGTAATGTTATTGCTACTGGTTATAATAAAGTACTTGAAAATCATGATCCTACTGCTCATGCTGAAGTAAATGCTATAAGAAATGCGTGTAATTTACTTAATACTCATGATTTAAGTGGATATACGCTTTATACAAGTTGTTACCCTTGTCCTATGTGTTTAAGTGCAATTATGTGGGCTAATATTAAAGATATATATTATGGTAATACTAAAGAAGATGCTGAAGCTATTGGATTTAAGGATAACTTTATTTACGATTATATTAAAGGCAATCAAAAAGATGCAGTTAATTTATATAATATTGGCAGAGATAAAACAATTAAAGCCTTTGAAGATTATAATAACAATATAAATAAAATAACATATTAAAAGAGCAATTATTTTTGCTCTTTATTTTTTGAATGCATCAAATGATAATGCTTTAATTATTAAAATAATTATTACTATATTTACAAAAAAGAATACCATTTCACCAGCAGGAGCTGGTAGTAAATCATAGAAGAAGTCTCTGTATATTATAAAAAGTTCAACTATAGTGTACCAAGCTTCAGCAAAAAATTCCTTTATACTATCTAACATCGTTTAAATCTACTCCTTCAGTTATAATTAAATCATTAAATACAACTTTGAATCTTTCCATTTCTTTTAATTTAGAATCTTCATAAACATTTTTAGCATTACAAAGTGCTTTATAAAAATGTTTAAGTGTAAGTGATTTACTATTATCAAATGAAGCATATGTAAATGCACTAGCAAGAATTGTTAAACATATATCTGGATATCTACTTGCAACTTCATATACTCTTTTATATTCATCAGTAAACTCCACTATAAATGCCATAATTTTTTCTGTTATATAAGGAGCATAATTTACTTTTATCCCCATTTTATGTTCAAGTTTTGGCAAAGAACCCATTAGTATTTTAACTACTGTTGGTTTATCTGCTTCTATTATATCAATTTTTTGAAATCTTCTTAAAAAGGCTCTATCTCTTAATATGTATTGCTCATATTCATCCGTTGTTGTTGCACCTATCATTTTAATAGTTCCACGATCAAGACCTGCTTTAAGCATATTTGCAAAATCAAGCCCTCCACTTTTATTGATTAGTAAATGAGTTTCATCCACAAAGATAATTGTTTTATCTTTTTCCGCGAGTTCTCTAACTAACATATCCATTCTATTTTCAGTTTGGCCTTCTGACATAGTAGAACCTATTAAGCTAGTAATATTAATTTTAATTATTTCAAAGCCTTTTAATGCATCTGGTACTAAACCCATTTTTATTCTATATGCAATACCTTCTACTATAGCAGTTTTACCAATACCTGGTTTACCTACTAATAGCGCACTTTTTTCTGGACTCATAAGTGTTAAAATACATTCTTTTATTTCATTATCTCTTGCTATTGCAGGATCTGTAATATATTCCTTTTCACTTAAATTCGTTCCATAGCGCTCTATAACGCTTATATATTCTTCTAACATGTTTATCACCTTCAATTAATTATATCATGAAGTAAAATTTATGCAAAGAAAAAATCTTCAAAATGAAGATTATTTTTTTAAATGGCGCTCGTTATAGGACTTGAACCTATGACCTAACGGTTAACAGCCGTGCGCTCTACCGACTGAGCTAAACGAGCACTGCAAAATAATTATACTATATAATTTAAACTTTTGTCAAATAATTTTATTAAAAAAATACCAAAAATGGCATTTTATACGAAAAATTTTAATTCTTCTAAATTATTTTCAAGTATTTGCTTAAGTGTTTTAGCTAATTGTTTTACTTTTCTATCGGTTATTTTATAATTATTTAATCTTTTTGTTATATCTAAAACACCCATATTAGTTCCTTTAAGTAACATTTGAGCAATCACACTTGCATCTTTTTCATCTTTAATTTTAGCATTTATCATAAAATTAGAAATTATTTTATCTTTCATACTTATTTTATTTGCTTTATGACCAAGAGCTTCAATTAATAATTTTGCTTGATTACTAATATATTCATACTCTTCTTTTTGCATAGTAATAAGTGTACAAAATTTTTTTACTTTACATTTTTTTAGCACCAAATCAATTCCTACTATACCCATACTTGCATTTTTATAAATATATTTTAATACTTCTAAATTTGTTTCCAAGAAAAAATCACCCACTTATATTATGGATGATTTATTTTATATTATACTTCTTGTACTACAGCAATTATCATTGGTTTACATTCAGTTTCACCATATAAAAATTTGCTTAAATCTTCTCTAATTTCTATTTTAATATTATTGTAATCTATATAATTTGGAGAAACATTTCTCATTATTACAGTTTCGCTTATTTTTTTAATCTCTTCAATTAAATCATGTGAATCTTTTATATATATAAATCCTCTTGTAGTTACTTCTGGTCCCACTAATAATTCTTTAGTTTTTTTAGATAATGTTGCACTAATAAGTACGATTCCATTTTCAGATAACATTTCTCTATCTTTAATAACTAAATCACCAATATCATCATT
>CAYJKL010000042.1:0-4973 GCA_964370755.1 uncultured Muribaculaceae bacterium | reverse complement strand
AAGAAAGAAGGGATATAATGATTAATGAAGTACTGGATAAGTATTTAGAGAATAAGAAAAGAGTTCTTCTTTCTTATGCTGAGTCTATTAGTAAAGTTTATGAGATTGATAGGGGATTGTTTGTTTTTGATAAAGATTTAGATAATGTACTTAGTAAGATATTTGATATTTATATAAGTAAGTATTATTTGGTTGATAGGAAAAGTTTAAATGATTTAAATGTGAATAAACTTGGTGATAGAGATTTTAAGATGACACTTGCTTTATCTGTTGTTGCTGATTATTTTGGTGATAAATATGATAGTGTTAAAGATAAATATAAAGATGCGCTTTATAATTTGACTTTAATTGTTTATGTTAGTGTGAATGTTGATAAAGAGATTTCTTTTTATAATAGTAGGGGTGTTGTTATAAAGAGTATTATACGTAAACTTGATGAATTATATAGTGAAGTTTTAGGACATAAAGTTACTGGGAATAATCCTTTTCTTCTTGATATTTTAGCTAGTAAGATTAAAGATGCGGAGAGAAAAGAAATTAGGTTTTTTGAAAGTATAAAAAGTGATGAATCTTATAATAGATTTGTTAGACTTGATAAAGATATGATGTTTGTAGATTATGTTTGTAATTTAAAAAGTTTATATAAATTTAATGAGGATGATGTTAAGTATGTATATAAAGAATATAACTTTTTAGAAAGTAATTTTAGTGTATGTTATGAACTTATGGTAATTAGTATTTTGAAATTTATTAGTAACAATGCTTTTGTACCGAAGTTTGTTTTACCTATTAATATGAAGTATATTGCGGATAAAGAAAGTTTTAATAGATTTTTAGATATTTTTAAAAATGAATATATTAAGAAACATATTGTTTTTGGAGTTACTAAAGAAGAGATGGAAGTTAGTGAAGCAAAATATTCTTCGTTTAAAACTTATGGTTTTGATGTAATGGTTTTGGATGAGTTTAAAAAAGATTTTTTAAGTGAAGATGAGCTTATAGAAATGTATATTGTAAAGGAGATATAGTATGAGTGTATATAATGATTTTTTTCTAGATTTTATGGAGCCTTTTTTTGAAGGTTTATCTACGATTTTTGTTAATTTAGGTAGTGGATTATTTCAGATGTTTAATATTTTAAACTATGTTGATGTAATTAATGCTTATGGTGATGATTTATCAGGTGGTGGTGTAATAGTTATTATACTTACTGTTTTATGTTTATTATTTATTTATGGAATTATTATTTTTTTAATAGTTACGGCTGTAAAAAGAGGTCTTAAATATAGAAAAAATAGAATTAAACAAGAAGCTTTATATGATGAACTTGATAGAACAAATATGGAGAATGCTAAACTTAGAGAAGCTAATGCTAAGTTTATGACTATGACAGATACTACTAAAGGTGATATTGAGTATGATGAGCATGGTGGTGTTGCTAATAAGATAACTGAAGGTGAGACTAGATTTTATAGACTTAGTAAAGTTGATCAGGCGATGGAAGTTGCTGAGCCTGTTACTTATAATAATGATATTAATTTGAAAGATTTTTGTGATCAGTTTAGAAATTATTCAGCGAGTTCTTTAGGTCTTTATTATCACGAGAAAATTATTCGTTTATTTGTGGCGGCATTTGCGTCTAATAGATTAATTATTTTACAAGGTATATCAGGAACTGGTAAAACAAGTCTTGCTTATGCATTTGGTAAGATGATTAATAATGAGGCTACTATAGCATCAGTCCAACCTTCTTGGAGAGATTCTTCTGAGTTATTTGGTTATTTTAATGAGTTTACTAAAAGATATAACGAAACTGAAGTTTTAACTAATCTTTATGAAGCTAGTTATAAAGAAGATGTTTATATTACACTTCTTGATGAGATGAATATTTCAAGAGTTGAGTATTATTTTGCAGAGATGTTATCTCTTTTAGAGTTACCTAATCATGATGACTGGGTACTTGATTTAGTTCCGAATGCTTGGGATAATGATCCGAAACATATTGAAGATGGTAGATTTAAAATACCAGGGAATATGTGGTATATAGGTACGATTAATAATGATGACTCAACATTTATGGTTACTGATAAAGTTTATGATAGAGCGATGCCTATTAATATAGATGATAAAGCAGAAACGTTTGAAGCGCCAAAAGTTGAGCCAATTAATTTATCTAGTAATCATTTTGTAGAACTATTTAAAAAAGCAATGGAAGATCATAAAGTTAGTGATGAAGTTTTAACTAAGGTTGAAGAAATGGATAGATACGTAATTGACCATTTTAGACTTGCTTTTGGTAACCGTATTGTTAAACATATTAAAGAATTCGTTCCGGCGTATGTTGCATGTGGTGGGACTGAGCTTGATGGACTTGATTACGTAATTGCAAATAAAATTTTAAGAAAATTTGAACAACTTAACTTATCAATGATTAAAGGTGAGATTGATGGTTATATTGAATATATGAATAAACTATTTGGGGAAAATACGATGAGTGAGTGTATTGCTTACTTAGAAAGATTAAAGAAAACGATATAAGGGTGATATGATGAATGATGAATTTTTAAAACTTGTAAGTGTACTTGGAGAGAAAAAAGCTAATACTTTTTTTGATAATACTAAGGCTAGTGTAAACTCTATAGAAGATGTAACTAAAGTAGTTAGAGATTTATCATGGATAGAACTTTTAGAAGAGACTATTCCTTATATAGATTCAATTGTTAGAAATCCTAGAAGATATATTGTATCTGAAGAAGAACTTATACCTGTTGAAAAAACTAGAAAAGTTACTGAAGAAAGCGTTAAACATTTAGCAAAACATACTTCTTTAATACAAGATATTGATGAACAAGGTATGGTTAAACCTCTTAAATTATTAAATGTTTTTAAAGAAGAGACTTTTGATGTTTATGAAAATAGATTTATATACTCTTTAATTGTAAACACTAAAAATTTTTTACAGGATCAACTCGAGCTTGATGTAGTTAGTTTAAAAGGTAAAAGTGTAAAGTCTACTGTATATAAAAGTGAGACGGTTATAGATGGTGAAAAAGTTAAAATAAATATTAATATTGAAACTGAGAAAGAAGAAGAAGTTAGTTCTAGTAAGGGTAGTCTTGATGATAGAATTAAAAGATCTATTGAAATATTTAATGACTTTTTAGGTACTGAATTTATTAGAAGTTTAAAAAATGTTATGCCTGTTAGAAGTCCGATTCGTAAGACCAATGTAATTTTGAAAGATAAAAATTTTATTAAATGTGTACTTCTTTGGGAAATGATTGAAAAATTTGATGTTAAAAATTCAGTTAGAACTAGCAGTATACGTAAACTTAATAATAATAAAAATATGGCTAGTAAACTTGGTGTTGGAGCATATTTAAATTATTTTTCGATAAATGAAAGTATAAGTGACGCTGAAGAAAATAATTTATTTATTAAGAAACTTATTGAAAGTTATATAAGTAAAAGTAGTTTTAATGAAAAAGAGTTTAAAGCTATGCTGAATAAAGAGTATAAAGAATTTAAAAGTAAAAGAGATAATATTTATATAGAAATTAGACATGAATTTAGAAATAATTTGATTAAACATGAAAATTGTTTGAAAAAGTCTTTATTATTTTTAAAATAATGTGTATAATGATTATTATAGGAGAAAGTGTATATGGGAAAAATAAAAATTGATAATAAATATAAAGAATTGAAAATTGATTTGTCACTCTTTTTAGATTTAACAAATGAAGAACAACAATCTAGAATAAAAGAAACTATTGATTCAATGTATGAAGGCAAAGTTGAAGTTAATAATAATATGATTATGAAAATAATTAAACTTACACTTACTACTGGAGATGATTACGCTTATTTACCTCATAATCTTGCTGTTGAGAAAAGTAATAGAGAACTTCTATTTAGATTTTTAAATGATAAGGGAAGTAGAACTCCGCTTATAGTTGTATTAGTTTTAACACTTTTGGTAGGGTTATTTGCTGCTACGTATGCTGGTATAAATTATATGTCTGTTAGAGATTTAAATATGGATATAGATGGAGATGGAATTGCTGATCTTAATTTAGATATTGATGGTGATGGAAAATCAGATGTAAATATTGATACTGATGGAGATGGAATACCTGATCTTAATTTGGACTATAAAGGAAATAGACAACCTACATTTAATGTTGATACTGACGGAGATGGAGTGGCTGATAAAAATATTGTAAACCCATCAAGTGATCCATCTGATTGTACGGTTAATTGTGACACTAATGGAGATGGATGGCCAGATATTAATTACGATATTGATGATGATGGTAAACCAGATATAGATATAGATACTGATAAAGATGGAGAACCTGATACTGATATTGATTTAGATGGTGATATGGTTTGTGATGTTAGATGTGATGATGATGGTGATGGTGTTTGTGATAAATACTGTCAAATAGAACCTGAAGATTGTGAACCTAAACCATCTGGACCAAGTGATGTAACTGGTAATCAAGATACTACAGTTGGTTCTGGAAGTCTTAGTATAGTATATTTTGATGATGGAGAGTTACTTGTTGAAGGTATGCTTCCAGATGATCATCCTGAAGGACAAAATTATCCAACTAAAACATTTACTGTAACTAATTTATCAGATTTTGATGTTGAATATATGGTTACAATGGTAGTAGAAAGCAATACTTATACATCTACTAACTTTAAATATAAAATAGATAGTACAAATGGTGGATTTAGTTCAGATTTTATTACTGCTCCTAATCAAGACGAAGTTCTTGCAACTAGAGTTTTAATCGAAGCAAATGCTACTCAAGAATACACAATTACATTTAAATTACAAGGAACTGGAGAACCTCAAAACTATGACCAAGGTAAAGTTTTTGAAGGTTATATTAAAATTGGGGAATAGATAATATTCTCTTTTTTTTGTAAAGTTTTATAAAAGTTTAATGTTTTTGTTTACATTG
>CAYJKL010000041.1:0-5457 GCA_964370755.1 uncultured Muribaculaceae bacterium | reverse complement strand
AAATTATGATGGGTATGGTTGCTCTTGAAGATCAAAGAAATTATTATATTGATTTAGGTAAAAGTAGAGGAATACTACCAAAAGAAGAAATTATACCTGGTGAAACTATTGAAATGGGTTCAAATATTAAAGTATATGTAACTAAGATAGACCAAAATAACAAAGGACCAGTTATACTATTATCTAGAAAACATTATGGATTCGTAAGAAGATTATTTGAAAGTGCTATACCAGAAATGGTTAGTGGTGATGTAATATTATCGGCAGTAGTTAGAGAACCTGGAGTAAGAAGTAAAGTAGCTGTGTACTCAGTAAACAGTAAAATAGATGCGATAGGTGCATGTATTGGTGAAAGAGGATCTAGAATAGCTAGTGTACTTAAAGAACTAGGAACAGAAAGAGTAGATTTAGTATTATTCTCTGAAGATAATGAAGAATATATTAAAAATGCTATGAGTCCTGCGAAAGATGTAATAGTTAATATAATAGATGAAGAGAAAAAAGAAGCTTTAGTTATTGTGAATGAAGATAATTTAAGTTTAGCAATAGGTAAAAAAGGAAGTAACATTAAACTTGCTAGTAGACTTACTAGATATAAATTATCTATTAAAACAATGGAAGAAATACAAACAGCTGGTAATAGATAGAGGTTTTTATGAAAGAAAGAAAAATACCTATGAGAACTTGCGCTGTAACGCGTGAGAAATTACCTAAAATAGAACTTATAAGAGTAGTAAGAACACCTGAAGAAGAATATAAAGTAGATTTAACTGGAAAAGTTAATGGACGTGGTGTTTATGTTAAGAAGGATATTGAAGTACTAAAAAAAGCTAAGGCTAAGAAAGTATTTGATAGAGTTTTTGAAACTAGTATAAGTGATGAAGTATATGATGAACTTATAAAGTTTGGAGAAGAAAATATAAAATAAGAAAGAGGAGGAATAAATAATGACAGTAAAAAGTTATGCAGAAGAAGCAAATTTATCCGTAGCAGAAATACTTAAGGAATGTAGTTTACTAGATATCAAAGTAGGTAGTGCAGATGATACACTAACTGAAGATGATATCATAATGCTTGATAGTTCGATTAATTTAATATCTACTGAAAATGAAATTACATATGATGAAGATGAAGAAATTGAAGAAAAAGTAGATGAAATTATTATTAAAAATAATATTAATAAAACTATTAAAAATACTGATACAAAACAAAAACTTAAGAAAAAAGCTGAAATAAAAGAAGAGTTTAAAAATCTTAAAAAGGAAATGTATAAAAATAAAAGTAAACTTCAAAAAAATGCCGCTGATGAAAGTGTAGTAGTATTTAAAGAGGGTATGACTTTATATGAATTTGCGGAAAGTATGGTTATTAATCCAGCTGAGCTTATTAAAAAATTAATAACTCTTGGTTTAATGATTGGTATTAATGATGCGATAGATTTTGAAGTGGCTGATATGCTTGCTTCTGAATACAAAAAGAAACTTAAGACTGAAGAAACTCAAGATGTATCTAATTTTGAAGAATATGAAATATTTGATAAAGAAGAAGATTTGGTTAAAAGAGCACCTATTGTTACAATTATGGGGCATGTAGATCATGGTAAAACAAGTTTACTTGACTATATTAGAAAAAGTAATGTTGTAAGTGGTGAAGCTGGTGGTATAACTCAAGCAATTGGAGCATACCAAATAGATCACAATGGAGAAAAAATTACATTTATAGATACTCCAGGACATGCGGCATTTACTGGTATGAGAGCTAGAGGTACTAGTGTAACTGATATAGTTATAATTATAGTAGCAGCAGATGATGGTGTAATGCCTCAAACTAAAGAAGCTATAGAACATGCTCTTAATGCTAAAGTTCCTTTAATAGTAGCGGTAAATAAAATAGATAAACCTACTGCAAATGTAGATAGAGTTATGACTGAACTTGCTGAAATAAATATTACACCAGAAACTTGGGGTGGGGAATATCCTTTTATAAATATTTCTTGTATCACAGGTGAAGGTATTGATTATTTACTTGAAACAATTATAACAATTGCTGAAGTAAACGATTATAAAGCAAATCCTAATAGATACGCTATAGGTGCAGTTATAGAATCAAGACATGATAAAAATGTTGGTGGAGTAGGATCGTTTTTAATTCAAAATGGTACTCTTAGAATAGGAGACCCAATAGTTGTTGGTACATCTTATGCTAAAATTAGATCTATGAAAAATGATTTAGGGGAAGCAGTGCTTGAAGCTGGTCCAAGTAGTCCAGTTGAAATTACTGGTTTAACAGATAATCCATCTGCTGGTGATAAATTTATGGCATTTGAAACTGAAGTTGAAGCTAAAAAAATAGCATCAATGAGAAGTGATCAAGCTAAGTTAGCTACTCAAAATAAAAAGGCAGTAACTCTTGATGATTTATTTGCTAATATTAACAGTGGTCAAAAAGAAGTTAATGTTGTTTTAAAGGCAGATGTTAGAGGTTCTGAAGAAGCAGTTAAAGGATCGCTTGAAAAAATAGATGTTGATGGAGTAGTTGTTAAAGTAGTGCGTTCTGGAATAGGTGCTATTACTGAAAATGATGTAGTTCTTGCAAGTGCTTCAGGAGCAATTATTTTAGGATTTAATGTAGCGACTAATGTCGGTGTTAAAGACTTAGCTAAAGATCATAATGTAGATATTAGACTTTATACTATTATTTATAAATTAGTTGAAGATATGGAATCTGCAATGACTGGTATGCTTGAACCTGAATTTGAAGAAAAAGAACTTGGTTCTGCTGAAATCAGAAAAATATTTAAATTTAGTAAAGTTGGTAATATCGCAGGAAGTTATGTAACAGATGGTATTATTAAAAGTGGTACTCAAGCTAGAGTTATAAGAGATGGAATAATTATTGCTGAAACTAAAATTGCAAGTATTCAAAGGGAAAAAGATAACGCTAAAGAAGTTAAAAAAGGTTTTGAATGTGGTATAACACTTGATAAATATGATGACATCAAAGAACGTGATGTAATTACATGTTTTGAAATGGTTGAGGTGAAAAGATAATGGCTAGTCATAAAATAAAAAGACTTGCATCAGATATCACTAGATATCTAAGTAATATTTTATTAACTGAAACTAGAGATGAAATAATGAGAAGTATAACTATTACTGGCTGCACTGTAACTAATGATTTAAGTTATGCAAATATATTTTTTACTTCACTTTTAGATATGACTCATGAAGATTTAGAAAAAGAGCTTAATGAAGCATCTCATTTTTTAAGAGGTAAACTTGCTCATTATTTAGAAGTAAGACATATTCCGAATTTAAGATTTTCTTATGATAAATCTATTGAATATGGAAATAATATTGAAAAAATAATTGAAAAAATTCATGAAGGATAATTATGAAAGGTATTTTAGTTATAAATAAAGAAAAAGATATGACTAGTAGGGATGTGGTTAATAAACTTAACCACATTTTTACTATGAAGAAAATAGGTCATAGTGGTTCTCTTGATCCTATGGCAACAGGTGTTTTAGTAGTATGTTTGGGTACATACACAAAATTAGTTGATTTAATAACTAGTTTAGATAAAGAGTATATAGCAAGTGTGAGGTTTGGTATAAATACAGATACGCTAGACATTACTGGTAATGTTTTAGAAGAAGAGAAGTTTGAGGTATCTAAAACAGATGTACAAAATATACTAAATAAGTATATTGGTTCTTATGAACAAGAAGTTCCTAAATATTCTTCAGTTAAAATAAATGGGAGAAAGTTATATGAATATGCTAGAAATAATGAAGATGTAATTTTACCTAAAAGAATGGTAAATATATATAATGCAGAGTTACTTGATTTTTATGTGAGTGGTTTTAAATTTAAGGTTAGTGTAAGTAAGGGAACATACATCAGATCATTTATAAGAGATATATGTAATGAACTTGGCGTTTTAGGAGTTATGGATAGTTTAATTAGAACTAAACAAGGGTTGTTTAAACTTGATGATTCATATACGCTTGAAGATGTAAAAAATGGTGATTATAAAATACTAAATGTTGAAAATGCTTTAAATATTAATGTGTTTGATATGAATGAAGATATTTATTTTAAAGTGAAAAATGGTTCGAAATTAACTTTAGAAGTAAGTAATGGATTATATTTAATGAAAAATAAAAGTGAAGAAATAGCTATATATGAATTTATTTCTAATCAAGGAAAAATAAAAGTAATGCTTTAGGTGGTAGAAATAGAGATTCGTTTGTGTTATAATGAATATGTAAGAAAAACTTACATAAAATAAAAAAGGAAGTACTTAAAGTCGTGTTTAAGTACTTGCCACTGTTTGCTAGTACTTAATTCTACGGAATTAAGTACTTTTTATTTAGACTAATACTAATATAATTAGTAGAAGAAACATAATATCAAGCCTCCTTTCTAAGATGAACTTGAAAAATGGAGGCAAATACTTAATCTTCAAGTAATTCCTATAAACAATATAGCAATAAAGTTTTCATATTGTCAAGCGAACATATTGTTAAAAATATTGGTATTTTAACATTTTTATTATATAATAATTTTATTTGGGAAAATTGAATAATTTTTAAAGAAATACTAAAAACTCTTGATAAAATACATAGTTTTAGGTTATAATTATCTAGAAGGATAAATGGAGAGTTTGTATGCGAAAAATTATTGCTAGTTTAGATGTAGGAACTAACACAATCAAACTTGTTGTTGGTGAAATATTTAAAAGAAAACTAAATATTTTAACTTGCGTTGAGACAAGCTCTAGAGGCATAAAAAATGGTTACATTGTTAATCCAGAAAGTGCGATGATATCTATTAAAGATGCTTTTGCTAAAGCAAATGGTATGCTCGGACTTGAAATAAATAAAGTTCTAGTAACAGTACCTAGTTATAATACAAAATGTTATATTTCTGAACGTTCTTGTGCGATAAATCGTGATGATAAAATGATTAATCATAAAGATTTAATAAGAGCTATGCAAGCATCAGTATATAACAAAGTTGATGACACTGAAGAACTTATAAGTGTTCTTCCAACAGGATTTATAATTAATGATGTTGATAAAGTTTCATCACCTATAGGAGTTACAGCAGATAAACTTACAGTAAAAGTTGTAGGAGTTATCACAAATAAAAAGAATGTATTAAATATTACAAAAGTTTTAGAAAAGTTGAATATTGAGGTAATTGATACTGTTATAAATCCACTTGGAGATTATTATGAATTTAAAAGTGATATTTCTAAAGATTCAATAGGTGCAGTTGTTAATATAGGAGCTAGTAAAACAGAAGTTTCTATATTTAATAAAGGAATACTTACAGCAACTGAAACTCTTGATATTGGTGGCAATAATATAGAAGCTGATTTTGTTTATTTATATAAAATTAGTAGAAAAGATGCAATATATTTAAAAGAAAATATAGCACTTGCTAATAA
>CAYJKL010000040.1:0-5530 GCA_964370755.1 uncultured Muribaculaceae bacterium | reverse complement strand
AGAACTAATTTATTTATAAGATGCGAAATGTTTCGCCTTAAATCATAAATGGCACGTATTATAAACGGGTTATGAACTATTATTTTCTAATTCCTTTATCATAAGAAGTTCTAATTCTACTGACTGGTCTATCACAAAAAACTCCGGCTAATACATATTCATAAACAGTTAGCTCATATTTTTTTATAAGTTTTTCAAATTTGACAAAATTCATATAATCAAATGGAAAATCTCCCCATTCGGAAACATCAAAATCTTTTATATCTTCTAGCAATTTAGCAAGTGAATATTCTCCTTCTTCAAATTGTGTTAATTCCATTCTCTCAAATTCAGTTGAACAACCACTTTGCAATAACAAACTTATTGTTTTATCCAAGTGTCTATAAGGCCAATAAAAATTTAAACTGCTAATTGGATTCACACCAGATAAATCTATTTTATTATCCACAAGAATCTTACAAATATCATATTCCGTATTGATAAGTTCTCTTAATCCCATATTAGTTTCCTTAAAAGTAGATTCTATAAAACCGGGAGCATTATTATCAATTAATTCAATATAAGTTGGTTTTACACTCGAAGACAAATTATAGTGCATTGCATTAAGACCATTATTATCCACACTATTTATGTCTGCCTCTCTAATTATATGTTTAACAAAATCAATATTTTTTGAAGCACAAGCAAATTTTAATAAATCTCTACCAAAATCATCTTTTTTATCTATCACACTATTATCTAAAGAATATAAATATTCAATGATTTCTCTTCTATCCAAATAAGTAGCAATCATTAACGGCGTCAAACCATCTTTTACATCTTCGTTAAAATTATATCCTTTATCAATCATTTTTTTTATTTCAGTTAAATTATTCATAAATATTTCAACTACCATTGGCGTAAAATATTCCCAAGAATCATCAGCAGTTATTTCAGAAAAATCATTAATAAATTGATTTTTTCGAATATCACTATACATTCTTTCTTTAGATAAAAACGATGGGTATTGTAAGTGATATTGATAAATTTGATTAATAAAATAGTTATAATTTAAATAATTATTTTTTTTCATAAGTATCCTCCTATATTCAGGATACTAAAATTATGGAAATAAGTCAAATTAAAACTAACTATCACTAGTTAGCTAAATTTCTCATGGCAGGGGTGGAGAGAATCGAACTCCCAACAGCGGTTTTGGAGACCGTTATTATACCACTTAACTACACCCCTGTGTAACCACAAGTATTATATCATATATTTTTAAAAATTGCCATAAAATTTTAATGGTGATATATATGATTATAAATTATACAACTCTAGAGCGCAACAATTTAGCAAGATTAATGCGCGCCGAAGCAGTTGGAGAAGGAGAAAAAGGAATGCTCATGGTTGGAAATGTTGTAGTAAATAGAGTTCTCGCTAATTGTTTAACTTTTAAAAATATAAATACTATAACAGCAGCAATAAATCAGCCAAATCAATTTGCAGGTGTAAATAGTTCTCTTTATCAATCATACCCTACTACTATGGAAAGAAACTTAGCAGATAAAGTATTAAAAGGTGAGTATTTTTGGCCAGCATCTAACGCTCTATGGTTCTATGCCCCCAAAGAAGGCGAAGAATGTTTAAAAGATTTTTATGGAGAAAAATATGTCGGAAAATATAAAAAACATTGCTTCTATATACCTGATCCTAAAAAATGTCCCCCAAGACACTAAAAAACAAGACTAAAATCTTGTTTTAAATTTGTAAAATTTGTCCAATAGACAGTACACTTGACTGTAAATTATTTTTACTAATTATATTATCAACAGTAGTATTAAACTTTCTTGCTATTGAGTATAATGTATCCCCTGCTTTAACTGTATATGTTTCATTTGGAACAACATCTCCACTTACTTTTAGAACTTGACCTATACTAAGTATATCGCTTGTCAAATTATTAAGTGTTTTTAAATCATTAAAATTCATATTAAATTTTCTTGCTATTGAGTATAATGTATCTCCTGCTTTAACAGTGTAAGTATTTACAGAACCTGGTTCTTCTGGGTCAGGTCCCGTATCAACATCACTACTTATTTTAAGTACTTGCCCAATACTAAGTACATCACTTGTAAGCCCATTTAAATTTCTTATATTATCAACAGTAGTATTAAATAATTTAGCTATTGAATACAGTGTATCTCCAACCTTTACAGTATAAGTTGTTATTGGAACATCTGGTTCTTCCGGTTCAACATCACTACTAGGAACTTTTAATACTTGCCCTATACTAAGTGTATTACTAGATAAATTATTTAGTGATTTTAATTCATCAACAGAAATATCATACTTTTTAGCAATTGAATATAATGTATCACCGGATTTTACTGTATAAGTACCACTAACATCTGGAACTGTATTATCTTCTTTTAATTTTAAAACTTGACCTACTGACAATATATCACTTGTTAAGTTATTAATTCTTTTAAGTTCATCTACACTTATATTATTATTTCTGGCTATTGAGTATAAAGTATCTCCGGCTTTCACAGTATAAGTATCACTACCTACTGGCGGATCTACTATATCACCCTCACAATTTGAAAGTGGCGAGTAAATATCAATTAAAGCACTCCATGTATCATTACCTACTATTCCGTCTGGAACAAGTTTATTAATAAACTGAAATGACTGAACAGCTACATAAACTTCATTATCAAATATACCATCTATAGTGCCAGTGTAATACATCAAATCTTTAAGTATAGTTTGAACCTCACTTACCTCTTCTCCAGTATCTCCAAACTGTAAAACAGGTTTAGCTAAAACACTTTTATCTTTAGTAGCTGGTGTAGTCATTTTATATAATAGTTCCCAAGTTTCCTTAGTACTAGTACCAGTTGCAGTTAAATAATTTGTTATCTGAAAATTTGTAACAGCACTTACAGTATCAGGTCCATATACTCCAGTAGTAGAACCAGGATAGTAACTATTTATTTTAAGAAGTTGCTGTAAAAGTGTAACATCTCTCCCGCTATCCCCTTCTTTAAGTTCAATATAATTATTCACAAAATCCTCCTTTAAACTACTTAATTATATGTTTAGTTTTATAAAAAATTATTAAGAATATATTTAATTAAGGAGTTGATTAAAATAAAAGAAGGATATTTAAAAGTAAATGTATACGCAGATGATGTATCTCAACCTATTGAAGGCGCTAAAGTAGAAATTATAAATACAGAAAAAACCTACGAAACGGATGAAAATGGACAAACAGGAAGTATTACCTTAGAAACATATCCAAAAGAAAATTCGCTTATCTACAATACACCAAACCCTTATAAAACATATGACATCAAAGTTAGTAAGGAAACAATGTCATCAGTTATAATTAAAGGTATTGAAATTTTTGAAGGAATAAAAAGTATTCAAGATGTGTATTTAACATCAAGTGATGAAAATGATAGCACTACAAAAAAAATATCTATTGACCCTATAGTTATAAGTGGTAGTTATACATCAAAATATAAAGAAAATGAAAATTCGTCAAGCACTTTTGTACTTAAAAATCCAATAATTCCAGAATACGTAATAGTTCATGATGGAATACCTAATGATAATACTGCACCAAACTATTATGTACCATTTGCAGACTATATTAAAAATGTTGCAACAAGTGAAATATATCCAACCTGGCCAATTGAAACATTAAAGGCAAATATACTAGCAATTATGTCATTTACACTTAACAGAGTCTTTACAGAGTGGTACCCATCAAAAGGTTATAAGTTTACAATGACAAGTGTAACAGCATACGATCAAAAATATGTCCATATGAGAAGTATAGCAGATTCTATAGCATCAGTAGTAGATGACTTAGTTGGAAGTTATTTAAAAAGACCAAGCAAAATAGAACCAATGCTTGCTCAATATTGTGACGGTGAAACACTTAAAGAAGAAAATTGGTTATGGCAATGGGGATCAGCCGATTTAGGTGAACAAAAAGTTCCAGCATTTGATATATTAAAATACTATTATGGTACAAATTTAAGTATTGAAACAGCAACATTTGAAGAAGGCTTACCAACATCATTTCCAGGAACAGTTTTAGGACTTGGTTCATGCGGCGAAGATGTTAAACTGATTCAAAATGAAATAAACATAGTAAGAGGAAGTTACCCAGGTTTAACAGAAGTAACAAACCCAAATGGTGAGTTTGATAAAAATACTGAAGACGCTGTAAAAAAATTTCAAGATGTATTTAATATAAGTGTAACTGGTGTTGTAGACTACACCACTTGGTATAGAATATCATACATGTATATAGCAGTAGCTCGCATGATAAATGGAGTTTATGACAGAACATAAGGATAGTTTTCACTATCCTTTTATCATGGTATTAAAAGTATTTGACCTATACTAAGAAGATCACTTGTTAAATTATTTAAAGTTCTAAGATCATCTACAGTAGTATTAAATTTTCTAGCAATACTATATAAACTATCACCTTTAACAACAACATAATTTTTAGGGTTTCCAGAAGATGGAATTTTTAAAGTTTGACCTATACTAAGTAAATCACTTGTTAAATTATTAAGTCTTTTAATTTCTGAAACAGTTGTATTATTAGCTCTAGCAATTGCATATAAACTATCACCAGATTTAACAATATAATCTATAGTTTCAACATTTCCATTATCACCTACATCTTCAGTTATTTTAAGAACTTGACCAATACTAAGTAAATTACTCGTTAAATTATTTATTCTTTTAATTTCATCAGCAGTAGTATTAAATTTCTTAGCAATACTATAAAGAGTATCTCCTGCAACAACTGTATATACACTTTCATCTGGTACTTCAGGTTCTTCTGGTTCAACAGGCGGTTCTTCAGGTTCTACTGGAGGAACTACTACATCATCAGAAGGTATATAAAGCACTTGACCTATACTTAGAATATCACTAGTTAAAGAATTAAGCTCTCTTAGTTTATCCACAGTAGTACCAAATGTTCTTGCAATACTGTAAAGTGAATCACCAGCCTTTACAGTATAACTATTAGGGGTAACTTCATCATCAGTATTTGGGTCTATGATATAAAGAACTTGTCCTACACTTAAACTATCAGATGTAAGTTCATTAATTCTTTTAATTTCATCAACTGTAGTATTAAAATCTCTAGCGATACTATAAAGAGTATCCCCTGCTTTAACAATGTATACATTTTCTGGTTCTAAAGGAACATAACTACCACCAGCATATTCAACAGTAGCTTTAACAACTGCCTCAGCAAGTGACTGCCAATTATTTTTAAGAAGACCAACATCATCACCATCAGAATCTAAAAAACCATATTCTACTATAACAGTCTCATTATTCGGAGTATCTCTATGCATATAATAATAATCTAAAGAAGGATCTGAACTACTTCTTCTTTGATAAGACTGTCTATAATTTTGACCTGCTTTAACAAATTCAGTACCTATCATATCAGAAAAAGTAGAATCGTTACGCAAAGCATAAATTACCTCAGCACCATCACCACCAC
>CAYJKL010000039.1:0-5661 GCA_964370755.1 uncultured Muribaculaceae bacterium | reverse complement strand
TTATAAAATTTTTCCATATATTCATCATAAGTCATAGATTTATCTCTGTATGTTCCATCAGGAAGTATTTCAATAAGTCTATTAGTTGCTGTATCAATTAATTGTTGATCATACGTAGCAATTATAAAAGATGAAGGAAATTTAGTTAAACCATTATTAAGAGATGTAATAGATTCAATATCTAAGTGGTTAGTAGGTTCATCCATAAGTAAAAAATTATTTTTCTCAAGCATAACCTTAGATAAAACACATCTTACTTTTTCTCCACCAGATAATACATTTACTTTTTTAAGTGCATCATCTCCAGAGAATAACATTCTTCCTAAAAATCCTCTTACAAAAGAGTCATCAGTATCATCACTATACTGTCTAAGCCAGTCTACCATAGTTTTATCTACTTCAAATAAATCTTCATGATCCTTAGCAAAGTACCCTATATTAGTATTAACACCTTTTTTAATAGTACCACTATCAGGTTCAATCTCGCCAGCTATAATTTTAAGAAGAGCAGTTTTAGCAACTTCATTAGTACCAATTAAAGCAATCTTATCATCTTTATTTACATATAAACTAAAGTTTTTAAGAATTTGTTTACCATCAACACTATAATTAACATTACTTAAATGTAGTATTTCTCCAGTTAAACCTTTTTCAAATTCAAAATTAACAAAAGGATACTTTCTATTAGAAGGTTTAATATCATCAAGTTCTATTTTTTCTAAAAGTTTTTTTCTAGAAGTTGCTTGCTTAGATTTAGATGCATTAGCACTAAATCTTGCAATAAAGCTTTGAAGTTCTTTAATCTTTTCTTCTTTTCTTTTATTAGAATCTCTCATTTGTCTTTGAATAAGTTCACTTGATTCATACCAAAAATCATAATTACCAACAAACATTTTAATTTTCCCATAATCAATATCAACGATATGAGTACAAACTTTATTTAAAAAATGTCTATCATGTGAAACTACAATAACAGTATTTTTAAATTCAATTAAAAAGTCTTCAAGCCAAGCTTTACTTTTCATATCAAGACCATTTGTAGGTTCATCAAGTAAAAGTATATCAGGTTCCATAAATAAAGCTTGTGCAAGTAACACTTTAACTTTATCACTATCTTTAAGTTCTTTCATAGATAAACCAAGCATTTCATTATCAATACCAAGTCCTGCAAGAAGTATAGCAGCCTCACTTTCAGCTCCCCAACCATTCATCTCAGCAAATATACTTTCAAGTTCCCCTGCTCTAATACCATCAGCATCAGTAAAATCTTCTTTCAAATAAATTGCATTTTTCTCAGTCATAATACTATATAACTCTTTGTTTCCCATTATAACCGTTTCTAAAACTGTATTATCATCATACATATGATGGTTCTGTCTTAAAACACTCATTCTTTCAGACTTACCAGTAATAATATCACCAGTAGTAGTCTCTATTTCTTTACTAAGTAATTTTAAAAATGTTGATTTACCCGCACCATTAGCCCCTATAAGACCATAACAGTTATCAGTAAAATCTAAATTAACATTTTCAAATAAGGTTTTAGTTCCAAATTTTAAACTAACATCTACTATTTTTAACATAAATTTTCCTCCGAACTAAATAATTTTACCATAAATAACAAAAAAAAACTACTCAAAAAAGCCATTTTCAAGTAATTCTCTTACAACACTACGCCAAAACTCTTTTGCATCATCATAATCTATAATGCTTTCAACATTTTTATAAGGCATATACTCAACTATACTAATTTCTTCTTCTTGGTTAACTAAGTTATCACTAACTGGTTTAGCAATATAATAAATAACATCTTTTTCTACACCATTATCCATAGTATAACTTTCAACAAAAAACTTATCACTTATAATTTCTATGTCAACATTAGTTTCTTCTTTAACTTCTCTTATAGCAGTCTCTATATCAGTTTCATCATTTTCCTTATGACCTTTAGGTAGTCCCCAGTGTCCCCTTTTATGTTTTACTAAAAGCACACAGTTATCTTTAATAACTATAGCCCCATACGATTTATCTTTTTTCATTTCATCCTCCTCAAACATCTCTAATTATTTCATATCACTCAATAATGTTTTTCTCAATACTTAGTTATATCTCAACTATATAAAAAGCAACTCCTTAGAATCACTTTTCACAATTTAATCAACATTTTTACAATTCATTAATTTCTTTTTCTGTTAAACCAGTAGCAACAATAATTAAATTGATATCACAATTATTAAGTTTCATATTTCTAGCAATATTTTTCTTTTCTTCTAGTTTACCTTCAGCATGACCTTTAGCATGACCTTCTTCCATTGCAATTTTCTTAGCGGCATTTATTTGATCATTTTTTTGACGCTCTTCATTTTCTTTTGCCCAGATGAATTCTTCAACTATTGGGTCAGAATTAATTTTTTCCATTGCTTCATAAGCTTCTTTTAATCTTTCATCACTAATCGCCATCTTCTTTCTATCCCTTTCCTTAGATAAAGTCATAAACTTAAGGAAATTCATCATATCTTTACCGAAGATCGTATTATTTTCTAGATGTCTTAAATTAATGATATGTTTCTCTCTAAGTCTTTTAACTTCTTTCCCTTTTATATTAGCATATTCTTTAATAGTTGTAAATAACTGATTAAACTCATCATTTTTATAATTTAAGAAAAATATTCCGTAAACCTTTTTGATACCCCCATACCCTTCACCTTTTTGCAACTGCTTAGAAATTGTTCTAGATACATAATATTCCATTCTTTCATGTAAATGCTCTTCTTTAGAACTTTGCATCTCTATATATACAAGTTCTCCACTACTAAGTTTTACTTTCAAATCTAAAACACAAACTTTATCATAAGTAGTATCACCTTCTTCTTCTTTATCTAAAAAAATAATACCTTCATCTTGTATATCCTCATTTAATATATTACTAAGAATAAGTGCTAAGTATTTTACTTCAGTTTTAAAAAATATTTTAAAAACTATATCCATCGTAAGACATATTTCTTTTTTCTCTCTCATCAGAAGTCCTCCCTTCAAGGACTGTATTATAAAGACTGAATAATATATTTCAACACTTTCGACAAACGTTATCAAAATTCGACAAAGAAAATTAACTAGATATCTCTTTTATACAAACATTAATCTCTTTTTCACCTACAAAGTAAGATACTTTATCGCCTTTCTTCTTATGGTATATAGCCTTACCTACTTCACTATTTAAAGTAACTTCATTATCACAGATAGGTCTAAACTTACCAGTTAAAATTATTTCCTCTAGTCCATCATCAAACTCTACTACTACTTTAGAGTTTATATTTACAGCATCTAAAACAATATCATTATCTACTAATTTTAAATACATCTTCATTTTCAGTAAATTATTTTTTTCTTCAATAAGCATTTTCTCTACTCTAGCAGCATCTTCTGCAGCAAAGTTATCATGCCAGCCATCACCAGGAGCATCAGCCATAGCAAGTGCCTTTTCTTTATTATTTTTATTTATTTTATCATTTATTTCTTCGATTAAATTTTCATACTGCAAAGCACCATCCTTCGCTACATAAACATAATCCATCTTAATTCTCCAAAAAACTTACTAAATCATTTTCATATAAAACAGTAAGTTTATGTAGCGCCCTTGTAAAGGCAACATATAAAAGCTTCATCTCAATTTTTTTATTTTCATTATATATATCACTATCAGCGCCAGCTATAATAACACCATCAAACTCAAGTCCTTTAGCAAGGTAACTAGTAATAACACATACACCCCCACTATAAGTGGTATCATCTCCAGTAATTAAATTACAAATAATACCTTCATCTTTTAAAAAGTCATAAACTTTAGTAGCACTTTCTTCATTCTTACAAATAACAGCTATAGAGTTAAAATCTTTTTTTAAATACCCATTTAGAACAGTTAAAGTACTCTTTAGTATATTACTACATTTTTCGTATGCAACTTCTTCTCCATGCCTTATAACAGGTTCTGCAAGGTTATCACCAATATGTTTTAAAATCTTATTAGCTTCATTCATAATCTCGGTAGTAGTACGGTAACTCTTAGTCATATACTTAGTTTCTATTTTAGGAAGCGATACATCTTCCCAAGAAGACACTGCTCTATACTCATATATTGACTGAGATAAATCTCCAAAAATACTAAAAGTAGATTTTGGCATTAATTTAGATAAAACAAAAAAATTAAATTCTCCAAAGTCTTGTGCTTCATCTATTACAGTATGTCTATATTCTGAAAAACCACTATTACCATAAAATCTATAATGTAAATATAAAAGTCCAGCTAAATCTTCAAAAGAAATTTTCTTTTTTCTTAAATTAGTTAAATGTTCTTTAGAAACATTTGTCTTTTCACTTAATATTTTAATATATAAACTAAGAACATTTACTCTAGCATCTTTAAAATAACTTTTTATAATATTAGCGCAGTTATTACTAACTTCTTTAATAATTTTTTTATCTAAAGTTTCTCTTGCTTTAAATAAAAGTTTAGTTTTGTTTAAAGCAATATATTTGCTAAAATTTAAATAAAATTTTTCAAGTCTTTTACTAAGTACTTCATCACTACCTTCACACCTTGAATATATCTTAGTTAACTCATCACTGCTAGCAATAAGTAGATTACCCACTCTTAGATCACGAAACTTAAAAATATCTTCATTATACTTAATTAAATACTCATCTATTAAGTTCTTAAATTTTAAAGATGTTCTAAACTTAGAAAACTCTAATACATTTTCATCATTTATGTATTTTTTTATTTTCTCAGTATCACTATCTAGTTTAATGGAAGTATTTAATACTTTACTAACTATTTCATCAAAAGTAAGTTGTGATACGCCATTTACATCTAAATCAGGTAACACTCCAGAAATATAATTTACAAAAAATTTATTTGGTCCAATTACTAAATACTGACTTGGTTTAATAAAATCAATATTATTATAAACAAGGTATGCAACTCTATGAAGAGCAACAGTGGTTTTTCCTGATCCAGCAACACCTTGAACAATAATATTTTTACTTATTTTTTCTCTAATAATATCATTTTGCTCTTTTTGAATAGTTGAAACAATATTTTTAAGTCTATTATCAGCACTAGCATTTAAATAAGGTTTAAGTATCTCATCATTAGATACCGTATCTACATCATTAAATGAAATAAGCTTTCCATTTTCAATATCAAATTGTCTTTTAATAACAAGGTTACCATTTATAACACCTTCTGGAGCATTATAACTTGCATCTCCTATATTAGAGTCATAATATATAGAAGCAATCGGTGCTCTCCAGTCAACAGTAATAATATTATTATCTGAATCACTTATTCCAACCTTACCTATATAACACTTATCTAAAATTCCATTTTTAGATTTAAAATCAATACGTGCAAAATAAGGTTTTTCTTTAGATACATTTAAAAGTTTTAATTTAAGCTCTTCTCTATAAATTAAATCAGCAAGTTGAAAAGGATTATCTTTATACATACTAGGTAAACGGTTTAATCTTAGTTTAGTATTTTCACTTACTAAACCAATTTTTTTAGTAGTATCATCAAGATATAATTTTTCTTCTTCAAAGTTTTTTTCCATTAATAAAACACCTCCATAAAAACTTTATAGAGATCTTTGCTAAGTAAAA
>CAYJKL010000038.1:0-6278 GCA_964370755.1 uncultured Muribaculaceae bacterium | reverse complement strand
AAAATGAAAGAGTACATTTTTGGAACTAGAGAAGATATTTATATTATCGATTTAGAAAAAACAAATACTCTAATTGAGGAAGCTTATAATGAGCTTAAAACTATTGCTGGTAATGGTGGAAAAGTACTATTTGTTGGTACTAAAAAACAAGCTAGTGAAGTATGTGTTGAAGAAGCACTTAGATCTAAAAGTTATTATGTAACTGAAAGATGGTTAGGTGGAACTCTTACTAACTTTAGAACTATAAGAAGAAGAGTTAGAAGACTTGAAGAAATTGAAAGAATGGAAGAAGATGGAACTTTTGATAAGTTACCTAAAAAAGAAGTAATTGGACTTAAAAAAGAGTACGATAAACTAAATAAAGTATTATGTGGTATTAGAGAAATGCACAAAATACCTCAAGCTTTAGTTGTTGTAGATCCTAAAAAAGAGTACAATGCTATACTTGAAGCAAGAAAACTTAAAATACCTGTATTTGGTTTAATTGATACAAATTCTGATCCAGATTTACTTGATTTTGTAATTCCTGGTAATGATGATGCTGTTAAATCAATTAAAGTTGTACTTGGTGTTCTTAATAATGCTGTATGTGAAGCAACTGGACTTGAAATGGTTGATTACTTAAATGAAGAAGATAGAAAAGAAGCTGCTAAAACTGAAAAAGTTGAAGTAAAAAAAGAAGTAGAAGTTAAAGAAGAAGTTAAAGAAGAAGTAAAAACTGAAGTTGTTGCTGAAGATTTAAATGAAAAAACTTTAGCTGAACTTAAAACTATAGCTAAAGAAAAAGGTATTAAAGGTATCTCTACTATGAAAAAAGATGAGTTACTTGATGCTTTAAAATAAGGAGAATATAATGGAAATAACTGCAAGTATGGTAAAAAACCTGCGTGAAATTTCAGGTGCAGGTATGATGGATTGTAAGCAAGCTCTAACTGAAACTGGTGGAGACATGGATGCGGCAATGGATTTTTTAAGAGAAAAAGGTATTGCTAAATCTGAGAAAAAAGCTGGTAGAATTGCTGCTGAAGGTCTTGCTAGTGTATGTATTAATGGTAATGATGCTGTTATATTTGAAGTAAATAGTGAAACTGATTTCGTTAGTAAAAATGAAGAGTTTACAAATATGGTAGATGTTATTGGTAAAGCACTTTTAGCTGCTAAGCCTGCTACTGTAGAAGAAGCTTTAGAAGTTAAATGCGAAGATGGTACTATTAATGATCTAGTAATTGCTAAAACTGCTAAGATTGGTGAAAAATTATCATTTAGAAGATTTACAATTTTAACTAAAAAAGATAATGAAGCATTTGGTTCTTACCTACATATGGGAGGTAGAATTGCGGTTCTTACTACTGTTGAAGGAAAAGATGAAGAAATAGCTAAAGATGTATCTATGCAATCTGCTGCTATGAAACCTAGTTATAACTTTATAGCTGATGTTTCTGCTGAAACTATTGAAAAAGAAAAAGAAATTCTTAAGGCTCAAGCTATTGAAGAAGGTAAACCTGAAGAAATAGCTGTTAAAATGGTTGAAGGAAGAATTAGAAAATATTATGAAGAGAACTGTTTAAATGAACAAGTATTTGTTAAAGATGATAAACTTAAAGTTGGTGCATTTTTATCAAAAAATGGTTCTAAACTAGTTACTTCTGTTAGATACGAAGTAGGCGAAGGAATTGAGAAAAAAGAAGAAAACTTTGCTGAAGAAGTTATGAAACAAATTGGATAGATAAAAGTCTATTCTTTTTTTTGTTTATTTGATATAATAAGTTTAGAAGGAGAATTGATAATTATGAAAGAACTTGGAATTAATAAAGGTGTTAGAGCCCTTAACTGGATAAGTGTTGGTGTAGTAATACTTTTTATGGTACTTACTGTTATGTTTGTTATTGAGATGTTTGGATCTATTGAAGATTTGTCTTTAATGAATGATCAAACAAAAGTGGAAGAGGCTATTATGAATATGGGTGAAGAAGTTGGTAGTATTGTAGCTATTGGTGCATCACTTGGTTTAGTTGCTATGTTATCATATGGACTTGCTATTGCGGGATTAGTAGTTTCGATTATATCTATTGTTAAAAGTAGTAAACTTGGAGCTAATAAAACTGGGGCTATACTTTCTTTAATAGGTTATGGAATTTATATTTTAACTGGAATAGTTTTTTTAGGTATTGCTAGTATAGTCTTATGGATTATAGGTGCTATTATGCTCAATAAAACTATAGTATCTGATAAAGGTGAGACTAAAGATATTTATGTTAAATAAAATTGAATACAATATTTTATAAGAAAGGAGATAGTTATGGATATATTGAAGGTTTTTAAAGTTGTTAGAAATGTTAATTGGATTAGTGTAGGGTTAGTAGGTGTGACGCTGATAAGCATAATTATATTTTTTTCGTCGTTGCTTGTTGGTCTAGGGCAAGGCGGAGAATCTCTTTCTAGTCTAGTCTCTGAAATTATAAATACTCTTTTTGGTGCCAGTATGGTATTTACTTATGTTTTTGCTTTTATTTTACCTTTTATTTTTACGGTAATTGGTTTAGTGGCATCGATTATTGCTATTGTAAAGTGTAATAAGATATCTGTTAGCAAGACACCTTTTATTATATCTTTAGTCGGATATATAGTTGCTATCGTTACATTTACTACATTATTTGCTATGCCTTTTTGGATAGCAGGAGCTATAATGGTAAATAAAACTATTAAAAACTACGATAATCAAATGAATTGCTAAATATGCAGTTCTTTTTTATTGTTTATTTAATTCTTTTTACACTATCATTGTCAACTTTGAAACTTTTTCTAGCATTTGTTTTTTATTTATGGTATAATGTTGTTAGTTTTACCAAAGGGGCAAGGTCTATTGAGCCATTATTTTGAAAATGATGAAAATCTTAAAAGTGAACTTAGAAAATTAACATATAATTACGGATTATATGATTTTTGTTTTTGGAGTGATAATGGTGTTTTTTCGAAAGATAAAGTAGATTTTGGTAGTACCCTTTTGCTTGAGACTTTTTTGTCAAACGAAGGAAGAGAAAATCTTGATGTTCTTGATGTAGGATGTGGCTATGGTTTACTGGGTATTGTAATTGCAGATGTTTTAAAAGCAAATGTTGTTATGACTGATGTAAATAAAAGAGCTATGCATCTTGCTACTAGAAATGTAAATGAAAATGAAGTTAGTGCTAAAGTAACGGAAAGTGATGCTTATGAAAATGTTGATGGATTATATGATGTAATTATTACAAATCCGCCAATAAGAGTTGGAAAAAGTGTTACTTTAAGTATATTAGAAGGTGCTAAAAAGCATTTAAAACCGGATGGTAACCTTTGGTTTGTTATTCATAAAGATCAAGGTGCTAAAAGTATGGGAAAATTCTTGGAAAAACACTATGAAATAGAAATAGTTAATAAAAGTAAAGGTTTTTATGTATTTTTGGCAAAAAATCGTTGACATAGGAGATTAAAATTGGTAGAATTGTATATTGGTAACTCATCTTTATTTGTGGGTGAGTTTATAGTCTTAAAACTAAAGTTTGGGGTGATATCATGGCATATAAATTAAAAAAATTTGGAGACTATAGCGAGAGAAGAAGTTTCGCTAAAACAAAAAGCACCTTAGAATTGCAAGATCTTTTGGAAATTCAAAAGAAATCGTATCAAGAATTCTTAACATCAGGTATCAGAGAGGTATTTGATGACTTGCTTCCGGTAGAAAGTTTTTCAGGTAAAATTGTCCTTGAGTTTGGAGAATATTATTTTGATGAACCGAGATATACGGTAAAAGAAGCAAAAGAAAGAATGGTTAATTATGCAGCGCCTTTAAAAGTTGAAGCGCGTCTTTTTATCCATGAGACTGGAGAAGTTAAAGAGCAAACTATCTTCCTTGGAGATATGCCTTTAATGACTGATGCAGGGACATTTATTATTAATGGGGCTGAACGTGTTATCGTTTCGCAACTTGTAAGAAGTCCATCTATCTACTGTAAAAGAGAAATCGATAAAAATGGTAGAAGAGTAGTTAGTGCTGAGGTAATACCTAATAAAGGTACATGGCTTGAGTATGAAACAGATGTAAAAAATGTTGTTTATGTAAGAATAGACAGAACTAGAAAAGTAACTGTTACTACGTTTTTACGTGCGCTTGGTTTATCTGGTAATGATGATATTATTAAGTTATTCGGTGATAATGATTACATTATGAATACACTTGATAAGGATAGTTCTAATAATACTGAAGAAGCACTTCTTGAGATTTATGAAAAACTAAGACCAGGAGAACCTGCTACACTTGATTCTGCTAAGAACCAACTTATTACTAGATTCTTTGATAGATTTAGATATGATTTGGCTAAAGTAGGGCGTTACAAATTTAACAAAAAACTTAATGTCTTAGATAGACTTGTAGGAAATACTCTTGCAGAAGATATTAAGTATGATGGTAAAGTTGTTGCTAAAAAAGGAACTAAGGTTGATAAAATTTTAGCTGAAGAGTTAAAACCTTTATTTGCAAGTGGCGCTTGTATAAGTGAAGCTATGGTTAACTATGAACTTGATGATATTTGTAATATACAAACTGTTAAAGTTGTTAATCCTGAAAATGAAGAAAAAGTTGTTAACTTAATTGGTGTAGATACTAATATTTTAGAAAAACGTTTAACTATCCCTGATATTTATGCGTCACTATCTTATTATTTAGGTTTACATATAAATATTGGTTCAGTTGATGAAATCGATCATTTAGGTAATAGACGTGTTAGACAAGTTGGAGAACTTATTGGTGGACAATTTAGAGTTGGTATGGCTCGTATGGAAAGAGTTATTCGTGAAAGAATGACTACTCAAGATATTGAGACTGCTACTCCTAAAACACTTATTAACATTAGACCAGTTACAGCTGCTTTAAAAGAGTTCTTTGGTTCGTCTCAGTTATCTAAATTCATGGACCAAATAAATCCAATTGCAGAGCTTACTGATAAAAGACGTTTATCGAGTCTTGGGCCAGGTGGGCTATCTCGTGAACGTGCTGGAATGGAAGTACGTGACGTTAATCCATCACATTATGGAAGAATATGTCCGATAGAATCTCCGGAAGGTCAAAATATCGGTCTTATTACATCACTTGCTGGATATGCGAAAATTAATGAATATGGATTTATTATGACTCCATTTTGTAAAGTTGAAAATGGAAGAGTAACTGATGAAATTGTTTATTTAACTGCTGATGAAGAAATTGATTATAATATTAGTCAAGCAACTACTAAACTTGATAAAGATGGTAATATTGTTGATGATGAAGTTATTGCTCGTATAAATGGTGATACTGTATTTGTTAAACGTGATAAAGTTAATTTTGTAGATGTTGCTCCAAGTCAAATTGTTGCGATTACTACAAGTTGTATACCATTTCTAGAGTTCGATGATGCAAATAGAACCCTAATGGGTGCGAACATGCAACGTCAAGCAGTACCTTTACTTGAAACTGAGTCTCCAATTGTTGGAACTGGTGTTGAGTATATAGCTGCTAGAGATTCTGGATCAACTGTTGTTTGTAAAGCAGATGGTGTTGTTGAGTATGCTGATTCTTTAAAAATTAAAGTTAAAGTAGCAAATGGTGTAGATACATATTATTTAGCAAACTTTGAAAGAAGTAATGCTGAGTCTTGTGTTAATCATAGACCACTTGTTAGTGTTGGTGATGCTGTTAAGGCTAATCAAGTACTTGCTGATGGACCATCTACGCAAAATGGAGAACTTGCACTTGGTAAAAACATGACTGTAGCGTTCATGACGTTTGATGGTTATAATTATGAAGATGCAATTATCCTAAATGAAAAATTAGTTAAAGATGATGTATATACATCACTACATATATCTCATTATGATATTAAGTGCCGTGATACTAAACTTGGGCCTGAAGAAATTACGAGAGATATCCCAAATGTTGGAGAAGATGCTCGTAAAAACTTAGATGCTGAAGGTGTAGTAAGAGTTGGTACTGAAGTATGTGAAGGAGATATCCTAGTAGGTAAAGTTACTCCTAAAGGAGTTCAAGAACTTACTTCGGAAGAAAAATTATTACATGCTATATTTGGTGAAAAAGCTCGTGAAGTTAGAGATACAAGTTTACGTGTAGAACACGGAGCTGCTGGTATTGTTCATGATGTTAAAGTTTATACTAAAGAAAATAGTGATGAACTTGAGCCTGGTGTAAGTAAAGTAATTAGAGTTTATATTGTTCAAAAAAGAAAAATTCAAGTTGGAGATAAAATGTC
>CAYJKL010000037.1:0-6478 GCA_964370755.1 uncultured Muribaculaceae bacterium | reverse complement strand
TAGAAAACTACGTGAGGAAAACTCTCTTTGTTATGGAGTTTATAGTATTTTCTTAAAATATGATAATATGCTTATTGTACAGGTGTCACTTGATGAATCTAATAAAGATTTAGCAATTAAACTTATTAAAGAATGTATAAATGAAATGCTTAAAGGTAAATTTACAGATACTGAGCTAAGTGATGCTAAAACTAATTTACTGTTATCACTTGAGATGAGTCTTGATAATAATGTATCTATGCTTACAAATTATGTTTTTAAGCAGTATGATGAGCTTCCTTCCATTGAAGAGAGAATGAAATTAATTAAGAGTGTATCTAAAGAAGATATTGTAAATGTCGCTAAAAAAGTTAAACTTAATACAATTTATGCTCTTAATGCAGGAGGCGTAAAATGAAAGAAATAGAATTTAAAGGATTAGGAGAAAAAGTATATTTTGATAAATGTGATAATGGACTTAAAGTATATATGCATGTTAATCCAAAAGTTAAATCTACGTTTATGAGTTTATCTGTTAAATATGGATCAGTTCATACTGAGTTTATTAGTAAAAATAAAAAAATTAAAGTTCCAGATGGAAGTGCTCACTTCTTAGAACATGTTAAATTTAATGAAAAAGATGGTACTACTGCTCATGATTATTTTTATAAAAATTGGGCAGAAGTAAATGCTTTTACTACATTTGAATATACTAGTTATTTTGTGTATGCAATGAATAAAGTTGAAGATAACTTAAATCATTTACTTGATTTTGTTCAGACTCCTGTATTTACTGAAGAGATGATTGAAAAAGAAAAAGGAATAATTGTTGAAGAAGAAAAAATGGGTGAAGATGACCCAGATACAGTAAATTATTTTGGTATATTTGAAAATTTATTTGAAAATTGTAAATACAAAAATTTAATAACTGGTGATGTTGATAGTATTAATAAAACTACTGTAAAAGATATTGAAAATATTTTTAATAACTTTTATCATCCAGAAAATATGTTTTTAGTTATTACAGGTAATTTTGTTCCTTATGAAATGATGCAAGTTATTAAAAATAATCAAAAGAAGAAATCTTTTGAACTTTATTTAAATCCTCAAGTTGTTGTTCCAAAGGAAAAAGTAAAGGTATTTAAAGAAGAATCTAATAGGGAAGTAAATGTTACTATGCCAAGAGTGAAACTTGCTCTTAAAATACCTAGAAATAAGTTTAGAGATTATACTGATTTAGAACTAAGAGCGTATGTTGGTTTAATATTAAATATTAATTTTGGAAGTACAAGTGATTATAAAGATTTCTTACTTGAAAATAAACTTGCTACTAGTTTATCAACTATGTGTGATATTTATGATAATTATTTTATTATTATTGTTTCAGTTGAAACTAGATTTCCTCCAGAAGTTATTAAACTTACTAAAGATAAACTAGCTTCTTTAGAACTTTCTAAAGAAACATTTAATAGGAAAAATAAAGCTACACTTGCTACTTTAATTTTAGGTTTTGACGATGTAGAAAAAGTTAATTATAGTTTACAAGATCATGTAATTAACTATGATAGAATATTAGAAGAAATCAAAGAATTTCATGAAGGCTTATCTTATGAAAAAATGGAAGAAGTAAAAAATTTAATAGATACAAAAAATATAACTACAATGGTTTTAGACAAAAAAGAAAATTAACTGTACAAATGTGCAGTTTTTTTGTCTAAATTTTCATTTTGTTATTGTATTAATCTTTTAATAGGTTTATAATTAATTTTGTGAGGTATAGAAGTATGTTGTTTTATTATTTTAAAAATGAAAATGAAATTGAAGCTTATGAATGTGAATTCGTTCCTAGTAAAATAGAAGCTTTTTTTGCTAAAGAAATGTGTGATATGCAGTTTAAAAGTTATAGTGCGGTTAGTAAACCAAAACAAAAAACTAAATTTTCTGAATTTGCTTTGGTAGCAGATGTAATGGATAGAAATAGACTTGTAAATGATATGGAATTTTGTCCCAGTGAGTTAATTGGGAATTATTTAGATAGGGATGATGAGTATGGTTTTTGGCCAACTTATGATTACTTGTTTTCGAATATAAAAGATAATAATTTATTTGATGATTATCTTGAAGGAAAATATAGTAATGTAGAACTTTCTAAAGTCAAAAATTTTAATGGAGAAGTTGCAAGTTTTTTTATTGCTCCCGAAAATGTTGATATGATAGGGTCATATATTACTGTAGTAGGTGATGCGATAGCTTTTACTAAAAATATGGAAACTTATCATGAGATGAGAAGAACTGGTGAAGTAATTGGTGGAGATGAGCTTTTAAGTATTCTTGAAGCTACTGCTGATATTAAATTAACTAAAATTTATGAACTTCGTAAAAGTGAAAATGTTAGAACTAGAACTTATAAGCATGAAAAAAACTCTTAGTAATAAGAGTTTTTTTTATCTGTTGTAGAATTCTACGATAAGTTGTTCATTAACTTCTTGGTTAAGTTCACTTCTTTCAGGGAATCTAACATATTTACCATTTAATTTCTTTTTGTCAAATTCAACAAAAGAAAGTGTAGATAGGTTAACTTCTAAAGCATCAGCTATTGCTGGATGGTTTACAGAACCTTCTTTAATAGTAATTACGTCTCCTGGTTTACAAGTGTATGAAGGAATGTCAACTTTTCTTCCATTAACAACGATGTGTCCATGGTTAACAATTTGTCTTGAACTTCTTCTAGTTCTAGCCATACCCATACGATAAACTAAGTTATCAAGTCTAGATTCAAGTAATACTAATAAATTTTCACCAGTAATACCTTTCATCTTAGCTGCTTTGTCGAAAGTTTTTCTAAATTGTTTTTCAGTTAAACCGTACATAATTCTAACTTTTTGTTTTTCTTGTAACTGAATTCCGTAATCGTTAAGTTTTCTTTTACGGTCTTGACCATGAGCACCAGGTGCATATGGTTTTTTAGCTAGTTCTTTTCCAGTTTCAAGTGTTGAAAAACCTAATCTTCTAGATTTTTTATAAGCTGGACCAGTATATCTTGCCATAATTTTCTTTCTCCTTTCTTATATTTACAAAGCTTTAGTTTGCAAGATTTTAAAATGTAGGGAGTTTATGTAAATTTCACTAGGGCAGCCTAGTTACTTTATCTTTCAATAAACACATTACATATAAAATGCTTGCTCTGCCAAAAGAATTGCACATATATTATATAGTTTTATGTCTAATTTGTCAATTATTTTATCGAATTATTAAGTTTTATTTTTAATTTGTTTTTTTTTGTGATAAAATGTGTATATAAGGTGATACAGTGGTTAGAGAAACATTTATATTAATGGCTATTGCATATTATGTACTTTCAGTTATTTTAATTGTAAGTGTTTTAGTTTTGCTTAATAAAAAAGAAAGAAAGAAATATAAAAAACAAATTGAAGATTTAGAAAGAGATAAAAACTTAATAATTTCTGCTTCAATTTTATCTGAACTTAATAAAGTTGAAAGTCTTGCTACTAATGATGATTTAAAAAGTAAGTTTAGTGACTGGAAAAATAGATTTAATTTAATTAAAGATAAAGAGTTATCTGAAGTTAGTGATGAGCTTAATGACATAGAATCTTTGTTTTTGGAAAGAAATTATAAAGAACTTAAAAATGTTATTTTAAACTGTGAACTTAAACTTAACTCGCTTAAAACAAAATCAGATTTTTTACTTGATGAGATTAAAGAAATAACTTTGTCTGAAGAAAGAAACAGAGAAACTATTACTAAACTTAAGAGTGAGTATAGAGAAGTGCAAAGACTTTATAAAGAAGATTTACCTGCATTTGAAATAATTAAAGTTCCTCTTGAACTTCAATTTGAAAATTTAGATAAACTTTTTACAGTTTTTGAAAATTTGATGGAAAATAATGAGTATACGGAAGTTGCTAAAGTTGTTAAAGCTATTACTGATGCAATTAATAATTTAACTGTTATAGTTAATGAGACTAAACCTATTGTGATGCTTGGTAAAAATTTAATTCCTAAAAAAATAGAAGAAGTTATGTATTATGAAAGTAAGATGGAAAAAGAAGGGTATAATTTAGAATACCTTAATATAGATTATAATAAAGCTGAAGCTGAGAAAAAAATTCTTGATGTATTTCAAAGACTTAATGTACTAAATGTTGAAGAATCACTATTTGAGTTTAAAACTATTCATGATTATTTTGATTCACTTATAAGTGATTTTGAAAAAGAAAAACTTGCTAAAAAGGTATTTGAAGAGTATGTTCGGAGCATAATATTAAAGTCAAGTAGACTTGAGAAAGTAAATAATGAATTACTTAAAAAAATTGATGATATTAAATATAGTTATGATTTAACTGAAGATGATGCGAATGTTATTTATGAAATTAAAGAAGAATTACTTGGAATTAGATCAACTTATGATAAACTAGTAGATATGCACAGATCAAGAAGTTTTGCATATAGTAAGCTTGCTAAAGAAATGGAGCTTACTAATATTAAACTTACTAAGTCTGAAGAAAAATTAAGTGTTGCGCTTAGAACACTTGGTAGTTTAAAAGAAGATGAAAAAAGGGCCAGAGAACAACTTGATGAAATTAAAGATATTTTATTTAAGACAAAAGAAAAACTTAGAACATTTAAACTTCCTGTAGTTCCTAAAAATTATTATATAGAACTTGCTGAAGCTATGCAAGCTATTGATATAATGAGTGAGGAACTAGATAGAAGACCTATATCTATTAAAGCTCTTAACACTAGAGTAGATACTGCTAGAGATTTAGTTTTAAAAGTTTATAATACAATTAATGAAACTATTAAAACTGCTAAGATGGCAGAAACTGCTATTGTTTATGGTAATAGATATAGAGTAGTAAATAAGGATGTTGATTTTGGTCTTATAAAAGCAGAAAATGCTTTTTATAAAGGTAACTTTAAAAATAGTTTAGAAAATGCTATTAATGCAATTAATATAGTTGAACCTGGAATACATAAAAGATTATTAGAGGAGTACAAATAAATGATATACTTAGATTACTCGGCAACTACACCAGTTAGCCTCGAAGTTATGAATACAATTAATAAAACAACAAATGAATTTATAGGAAATACTAGCTCACTTAATGGACTTGGTAAGAAATCAAATGATTTACTTATTGATGCTACTAAACAAATGGCAGATATATTATCATGTAACAGTAGTGAGCTAACATTTACTAGTGGGGCAACTGAGGCTAATAATATGGCTATAATGGGTGTTATGCTTGCTAATCATAAAAAGGGTAAACATTTAATTACATCTAAGCTTGAACATCCTAGTGTGTATGCTATATGTGATTATTTGTCTTCTATTGGTTTTTCAATTAGTTATGTTAATAATAATGAAGATGGACTTGTAGATTTTGAACATTTGAAAAGTTTAATAAGAAGTGATACTATACTTATTAGTATTTGTGCAGTAAACTCTGAGACTGGTATTAGACAACCTCTTAAAATGATTAGACAAATTATTAAAAAAGAAAATCCTAATATTTATTTTCACTCAGATATAACGCAGGCTCTTGGTAAAGTATCTATTAATACAGTGGATATTGATTTAGCTTCTGCTACAGCACATAAATTATATGGACCTAAAGGAATAGGTATTTTATATAAAAATAAAGATGTTAAAATAAATAATTTACTTCATGGATCAGGTAAAACTAATATGCTTAAACCTGGTACTATGCCACTTCCTTTAATTGTGGGATTTGCTAAAGCACTTAGACTAAGTCAAGAAGAGATAGAAAAAAGAAATTTATTTGTAGAAAAAATTAATGAAAAAATAGTAAATGAATTATCAGTACTTGAAAACGTTTTAATAAATAAAACTAAGTATTCAATACCTCAGATACTTAATATAAGTATAATGGGTATTAAACCTGAAACTTTTATTAGAGCAATGGATGCTAATGAAGTTTATTTAAGTACTAATACAGCTTGTTCATCTGGTGATATATCAAGTGCTATTTTAGCAGTTTATAATGATAAAAATAGAGCAGAACATACTATAAGAATTAGTTTATCTCATTTAACAACACTAGATGAAGTAAATAGATTTATAAAGTATTTTAAAGAAGAATATACTAAACTAAGTAATATGTAAGAAGTGAATTAACACTTCTTTTTTTACGATTATAACCTAAAGAATAACAAAAATTAAAAGTTTTGCGGTTATAACCGTAAAACTTTTGATTTAATAAATTGTAACACTTGTGTAGAATTATGTTTTTTTGTAGTATTTGTATTGAAAAAAATGTGTGAAAATGTTATAGTTATAACATAGTAAAGAGAGGTTTAACATGAAATTTATTCAAAAAAACAAAAAATATTTACTTGTAATAATTGGTGCACTCTTAGCAGTTACTTTAACTGTATCTTATTCTTACTTTGATAGTATTATAGGAGATGGTGCTACAACGAACGTTGATATAGTATCTGATGCACCTACAGC
>CAYJKL010000036.1:0-6657 GCA_964370755.1 uncultured Muribaculaceae bacterium | reverse complement strand
ACATATAACTCAAGTTTCTTAGATTTAATAGTTTTAAGTTTAAACTTCTTAGAAATAAGTTCGTATACTTCATCAAATTCAATATCACCAATTATAAAGATATCACATAGATTAGTTTTAAGCATATTTTCATATTCTTTAAATAACGTTACTGGCGTTATATCATCAAGTGTATCAAGAGTTCCTAAAACACTTACACTAGTATCACTTTCACTATCCATAACACCAAGAGAGTTATTTATAGAAAGTTTAACTGGATTTTCATTAATACTTTCTATATCTTTTTTAGTTCTTTCTTTTACTACATTAAATATTTTAGGTTCAAATTCTTTATTTATAACTTTAGGATTTAAAATCATTTCAAAAGGCAAATCTAAAACATCACTCAAATAATTTTCCTCAGAAATATATTTAGGAGCAATAAAGTTATAAATAAACATAGTATTTATAACACTTCCTGTTTTACTAGTAGTTCCATAAAAAGAAGATTTATATAATTCTTCAAGTTTAATAACAACATCTTTTCTTGTATCATATTTTTTAGAACAATCTGTTAAAATATCACAAAGAAAAGATTTATAGTGAATATTACTTCTATCAACGTTATCTCTAAAATGAACTTCCATATGACAAGTTTTAACTTTATCACTTTTTAAAATATGAAGTTTATACGAATTTAAATCATAAGTTCTTGCTTCCACTATATTATTCCCTCCTTGTAACTTTTAATAAAATAATCATCAGTCATACCCGCTATATAATCAATAACAATTCTTTCAAAGGAATTATTTTTCTTATAATCTTCACACATATGATTATAATATGAGCTTATTATCTTAGATTCACTATTATTAGTTTTTAAATCATTCAAACATTTTTCAAATAACTTATTAAACATAAGTCTAATTTCTTTATTTTCTTCTTCAGTATAAGCTTTAATGTAAATATTTTTAAAATTAAATTTTTTAAGTTCTAAAAGACACTCATAAACATCATCACTTAGTTTTATATAATCTTTACCATAACTATTATTTATTATATCCATAACTATATTATTGACAATATCTCTATTAGTATACCCTAAAGTATCACCTATTTTTTTAGGTATATCACTCTTTTTAATTAGTTTCATTCTTATACCATCTTCAATATCTCTACCAACATATGCAACCATATCACTAATTCTAACAACGCACCCTTCTAAAGTACTAGGTATTAAGCTAACCTTTTCTTCTTTATAAGTTCTTTCGTATTCTTCTAAAAAAACAGAAGGACTTTTCTTTTTGGGTCTATACTCTCTATTTAGTATCTCTCCATTATGACACATTATCGCATCTAAAACTTGAAATGTAACATTTACACCATTACCAAAGTTTTCTACATCTCTAAGTACCCTTACACTTTGTACATTATGATTAAAATATCCTTCGCTATATTTTAAACTTAAATCATTTAAGATATACTCTCCAACGTGACCAAAAGGTACATGCCCTAAATCGTGACCAAGAGCAGCAGCTTCAATCAAATCTTCATTAAGACCAAGTGCTCTACCAATTGTCCTAGCAATTTTAGATACAAACTGAACATGAAGCATTCTCTTAGTTAAATGATCATTATCTTGATATGTAAACACTTGCGTCTTATTAATATATCTTACATACGCAAGTGAGTATATAATTCTATCTACGTCTCTAAAATAAGGTGTTCTAAGATCACTATCCTCCACCACATATCTATATGCATCATCATCATCACAAGCAAACTTAGACAAATATTGCTGTTTTATTTTCATATTTTCATTTATATTACCCATATTATCTCCTAACCATATTATACAATAATAACTAAATAATTGATATAAATTAAATAAATTTGCCATCATTAAGACAAAAAAAGAAGGATATTACTACACTTCTTCTAAAAATTTATTATAACTTAACTAACCTAAGTATATAAAATAAATAAAGTAAAGTCAATTAATTCCAAAAAATTATACTAAAACTTTACAAAAAAAGAAACGTAATATTACGCTTCTTTATCAGTTAATTCATCACTTAGTAAATTATCACTTAGTAAATCATTATTGTCTATAAATTTTTCTTCTAGTATTTCACTAGCATCATCATCCATTAATGCATTTTCAAGTGCTATATCAATATTTGCATACTCTTTAGCACCAGTACCAGCAGGTATTAATTTACCTATGATAACATTTTCTTTAAGACCTTTTAAGTAGTCCACTTTACCACGTATTGCAGCATCAGTAAGTACTCTAGTAGTCTCTTGGAATGACGCAGCTGATAAGAATGAATCAGTTTCAAGTGAAGATTTAGTAATACCAAGCATTATAGGGTTACCTATAGCTGGAACTTTACCTTCAAGTATAACTGGTTTATTTCCTTCAGCAAAAGTTTTAAGAGAAACAGATAAACCTTCAACAAATTCAGAATCTCCTGCATCGGTAATTCTAATTTTATTAATCATTCTCTTAACTATAATTTCAATATGTTTATCGTTGATATCAACACCTTGAAGTTTATAAACATTTTGAACTTCTTTAAGAATGTATTCTTGAGCTCTAAGTGGATTAGTAAATGCAAGTAACTCTTTAGGCGAAATAACACCTTCAGTAAGTTTATCTCCTGCTTCAACATCATCTCCAACCGCAACTCTAAGTTTCATATTATAATTTGTTGAAACTTCAGTGATACCAGCTTCATTTTCAATAGCGATATCATGTTTACCATTGTTTTCTTTAATATTAACAACTTTACCAGTAACTTCAGCAAGTGTTGCTTTCCATTTTGGTATACGTGCTTCGAATAATTCTTCTACTCTTGGAAGACCTTGAGTGATATCATCACCACCGGCAACTCCTCCTGTATGGAATGTTCTCATTGTAAGCTGTGTTCCAGGTTCACCAATTGATTGTGCAGCCATAATACCTACAGCTTCACCAGTTTCAACTAGGTTACCAGTTGCAAGGTTACGTCCGTAACATTTTTGACAAACACCATTATCGCTTTTACATGTAAGAACACTTCTTATTTCAACACGTTTAATATCAGCTTTCATGATTTTAGCAACCATAGCCTCAGTAATCATCTCACCAGCATTTAAGATAACTTCTTTAGTAACTGGATTAATAATTTTCTTACTTGAATATCTTCCTAAGATACGCTCTGAAAGAGGTTCTATAACTGATGCATCTTTATCATTTAAAAGATCATAAACCATAATACCTTGTTTAGCACCACAGTCATGTTCTCTAACTAAAATATCTTGAGCAACATCAACAAGTCTTCTTGTTAAGTATCCAGAGTCTGCAGTTCTAAGCGCTGTATCGGCAGATCCTTTACGAGAACCATGTGTCGATAAGAAGAACTCAGATACTGATAGACCTTCAATAAATGATGAAGTGATTGGTATTTCAACAGTTTCACCAGATGGTTTTGCCATTAATCCACGCATACCTGCAAGCTGTGTAAAGTTTGAAATTTTACCACGAGCTCCAGAGTTCATCATCATGAATATTGGGTTAGAGTAATCACTTTCAGAAATATTTTTAAGCTCATTTTTAACTTGATCAGTAGCTTCTGTCCAAGTTTCAATTACACTTGCATATCTTTCTTGCTCAGTAATCATACCTCTATTATATTGCTTATTAATTTTATCAACCTTAGCTTTAGATTCAGTAATAATCTCATCTTTTTTACCACTTCTTACAATATCAGAAATTGATACAGTAATACCAGCTTTAGTAGAATATTTAAAACCTAAATTTTTAAGGTTATCAAGCATAACTGATGTTTCAGTTGTTTTATATCTTTTAAAGATTTGTGCAATGATTTGCGATAAATCTTTTTGAATAAATGGTTTAACAAGTGGCATTTTAGCAACTTCTTCAGGAATATTAGCTCCCATTGCAATAAAGAATTTATCAGGTGTAATACCTTCAATATTTTCTTTACTAGCTTCATTAATATATGGAAAAGTATCAGGTAATATTTCATTAAACTTAATTTTACCAACAGTAGTAACAATATATTTATCACTTGAATCTGCAGTAAATAATTTATGTTTAAATGATTTAACCGGAATTACAATTCTAGTATGAAGAGTAATTTCTCTTCTTTCATATGCCATTAAAGCTTCACTAGGATCTTTATAAACATGTCCTTCACCTGGAAGTCCATCTTTTTCCATTGTAAGATAACAGTTACCAAGTACCATATCTTGTGATGGAGTAACAATTGGTTTACCATCTTTAGGGTTAAGGATGTTATTAGCACCAATCATTAAGATTCTTGCCTCAGCCTTAGCTTCTTCAGAAAGTGGTACGTGTACCGCCATTTGGTCACCATCAAAGTCCGCATTAAACGCTGTACAAACTAATGGATGTAGTCTAATTGCTTTACCACCAATAAGTTTAGGTTCAAATGCTTGGATACCAAGTCTATGTAGTGTTGGGGCACGGTTAAGTAAAACTGGATATTCAGTAATTACATCTTCAACGATATCCCAAACTTGTTCATCTCTTGCATCAATTAACTTCTTAGCACCTTTAATGTTATGCGCAAGACCTCTCTCAACTATACCATTAATAATATGTGGTTTAAATAGCTCAATAGCCATTTCTTTTGGAAGACCACATTGATACATTTTAAGACTTGGTCCTACTACGATAACTGAACGTCCAGAGTAATCTACACGTTTACCAAGTAAGTTTTGTCTAAAACGACCTTGTTTACCTTTAAGCATTGAACTTAGTGATTTAAGCGGCCTAGAGTTTGCAGAAGTAACACTTCTTCCTCTTCTACCGTTATCAAAAAGTGAATCAACAGCTTCTTGTAACATACGTTTTTCATTTTGAACGATAATACCAGGAGCACCAAGTTCTAAAAGTTTTTTAAGACGATTATTTCTATTAATAATTCTTCTATATAAATCATTTAAGTCACTTGTAGCAAATCTACCACCATCAAGTTGAATCATTGGTCTAAGTTCTGGTGGAATTACTGGAACTGCATCAAGTATCATCCATTCAGGTTTATTTTTAGATTCTTCAAATGCAACTAAACAATCAAGACGTTTAACAAGTCTAACTCTTTTTTGACTAGTAGCAGTTTCTAAATCTTTTCTTACAGTTTCAAGCTCTTTAGCAATATCAACTTCACTAAGAAGTACTTTTATTGCCTCAGCTCCCATACCTACTTTAAAATTATTTCCATATTTTTCATAGTAAGCTCTGTATTCTTTATCAGATAAAGTTTGTTTTTTCTCAAGTGGAGCTTTCCCTGGATCAAGTACTACGTAACTAACAAAGTATAAAACTTCTTCTAAGTCACGTGGTGACATATCAAGAGCAAGACCCATTTTAGATGGAACACCTTTGAAAAACCAAATATGAGAACAAGGAGCAGCAAGTTCTATGTGCCCCATTCTCTCACGTCTAACGTTCGCACGAGTTACCTCAACACCACAACGGTCACAAACGATATTTTTATATCTTAATCTTTTATATTTACCACAACTACATTCAAAATCTTTTGAAGGACCGAATATTTTTTCACAAAATAATCCATCACGTTCAGGTTTAAGTGTACGATAGTTAATTGTCTCAGGCTTTTTAACTTCACCATAAGACCAACTACGTATTTTATCAGGGCTGGCTATACCAACTTTAATACCTTTAAATTTATTAACATCTAACATATATTAACACCTATTCCCCTTCTTCTTCATCAAGCTCTATATCAACAGGAAACTCTAAATCATCTAAATCATCTGATAATTCATCTTCTTCTTCGATAATTTCTTCAGTTTCTACTTCAGGTTCTAAAGTAGCGATTTCTTCTTTAAGTTCGATTTCATCAATTTTGAAAGCTGTATCTGGTTCTTCTTCTTCCATATCTTTAAATTCACATACTTCATCTTGGTTATTAACCACTTGAACATCTAAACCTAAAGCTTGGAATTCTTTAACAAGAACACGGAAACTTTCTGGTACACCTGCTTGGTTAACAAGTTTACCTTTAACAAGTGCTTCATAAACTTTTACTCTACCAACAATATCATCAGATTTGATAGTTAAGATTTCTTGTAGAACGTGTGCAGCACCATAAGCATAAAGTGCCCAAACTTCCATTTCTCCAAATCTTTGTCCACCAAACTGTGCTTTACCACCAAGTGGTTGTTGTGTAACAAGTGAGTAAGGTCCAGTAGCACGGGCATGTAATTTATCATCAACCATGTGATGAAGTTTAACCATGTACATTACCCCAACTGATACTTTATTATCAAATGCTTCACCAGTTCTACCATCGTATAACACAGTTTTAGCATCTTCATCCATACCAGCTTCTTTAATTTCTTCTTCTATATCTCCCCAAGTTGCTGAATCAAATACAGGAGTTGCATATTTAACACCCATCTTTTTACCAGCCATACCAAGGTGGATTTCTAAAATTTGTCCAATGTTCATACGAGATGGAACCCCAAGTGGATTAAGCATGATATCAACTGGTCTACCATCAGGCATATAAGGCATATCTTCTTCAGGTAAAACTAAAGAAATAACCCCTTTATTACCATGTCTACCAGACATTTTATCTCCAACTTGAATTTTTCTTTTTTGAACAATATAAACTCTAATTA
>CAYJKL010000035.1:0-6701 GCA_964370755.1 uncultured Muribaculaceae bacterium | reverse complement strand
AAAAAAAATCAAGAAAATTAAATTCTTGATTTTTATTTTTAACTTAATACAATAGAAGCAACTGTTAATATAACCATATTTACAAAAGCTAGTATAAGTATTATTTTCATTACCCATTTAATCCAGGTTGTATATTTAACTTTAGCAAGTGCAAGACCACCCATTATAGCGCCACAAGTTGGAGTAAATAAATTTACAAGTCCATTAGCAGCAACAAATGTCATAATAGTAGTTTCTACACTATAACCAAGTTCTAATGCAAGTGGAGCCATAATTGGAGTTGAAATTGAAGCAAGTCCAGAAGATGACGGCACAAGCACAGATAAACCAACGTGGAGTAAATAGTTAAGCGGAGCAAACACAGTTCCAGAAACATTTTGTAGTAAATCTGCTGCATTATAAATAAAATAATTATCTAAATATGTAGCACCCATTACAACACTTACTCCTCTAGCTACCGCAATAATTAAAATAACACCAATCATATCAGTAGCACCTTTTAAAAATGTTTTTACAAAAATAGTTTCTGAAAATCCATTTACAATAGCAACTAATATTGAAATTATTAAAAACCAAGCAGCTGCATCATAAAACCACCATACACCAAGAGGTGACCCCGTTAAATAATGTGACCAACTGTCAAATATAGTAATTCCAAATTCTCCCCAAGGGATAAATCCAATTATCATTACCAAAAATGAAAATCCAAATAAAATTAATGTTATTATTTGCTTAGTTGAAAGTTTTGCTTGGTTAGCAGATGATGCTTTTTCACCAAATTCATCTTCCATTTCATCTTGTTCTTGTAACGATAAAAAAGTAGAACCTTTGTCTTTAATTACTTTCTGGGCATAACTTACTACAAAGGCAATGGATATAATTAGCGTTGTAAGCCATAAAGCACATCCAAGACCAATTATAACACCTTGATTAACTTCAATTCCTTCTGGAAGAGCACTAATAGCAGCCCCAACTGCAAAAGGATTAATAGTTGATCCTAGAACTCCAGACCCTGCCCCTAAAAGGATAGTAGCAGAAGCCACCAAAGTATCCATACCTGCAGTAACCATAGCAGCTGCAAGTATAGCATAAAATACTACGGTTTCTTCAAGCATTCCATAAGTAGTTCCACCGATTGAAAATATTAACATTAATATAGGAATTAAAATAATTTCATTACCTTTAAGTTTATTTATTAAAACTTTAATTCCTTTTTTAAATGCACCAGTTCTATTAACGATAGCTAAAAAACCACCTAAAACAAGTACAAATATACCAACATCAACTGCACTTTCAAATCCAAGTATTGGAGAAAGTAAAACTGTTGATAATTTAGCAGGTTCTACCCCACTTCCATTTACAATTACCCCATCAACAAATTGAGCTTGAGGTAAAAATTGTGTAATAACTCCAAGAACAATAATTAATAATAAAATTATTGAAAATGAAGAAAGCATTTGCTTCTTATTATTCTTTTTCTCTGCCATAAAAACCTCTATTTCATTGTAGCTAACATTATAGCTTTAATTGTATGTAATCTATTTTCAGCTTCCTCAAAAACTTTTGATTGAGTAGATGAGAAAACTTCATCAGTAACTTCCATTGAAGTTATACTAAATTTTTCACTAATTTCTTTTCCGATTTTAGTATTAGTATCATGAAAAGATGGTAAACAGTGTAGAAAAATTGCATTTGATGCAGCATTTTTCATCAGTTCACTAGTTACCTGGTATGGAGTTAAAAGTCTAATTCTCTCTTCCCATACACTATCAGCCTCTCCCATAGAAACCCATACATCAGTAGCAATTACATTAGCATTTTTAGTTCCTAATATAGGGTCCTCTGTTAAATTAATTAAAGAACCTTCATTTATAGCGATTTCTTTACAAATATTAACTAATTCCTCATTTGGCCATAACTCTTTAGGTGCACATGCAGTAAAATTTATACCCATTTTAGCACATATAACCATATAAGAATTACCCATATTATTTCTAGCATCTCCGATAAATGTAAAATTCAGATTTTTAATTTCATCAAAATTTTCCATTACAGTCAAAATATCCGCCAGCATTTGAGTTGGATGGTATTCATCAGTAAGCCCATTCCAAACAGGTACTTTAGAATTTTTTGCAAGTTCTTCAACAATATCTTGTCCATAACCACGGTATTCAATACCATCATACATCGAAGCAAGTACTTTCGCAGTATCTGCTATACTTTCTTTTTTACCCATTTGAGACCCAGTAGGCCCAAGATAAGTTACATTCATACCAAGATCATAAGCACCAACTTCAAAAGCACATCTAGTTCTAGTAGAATCTTTTTCAAATATTAAAGCAACATTTTTTCCTTTTAAATACTCATGAGCCTCATTATTTTTCTTCTTTTTTTTAAGTTCTTTAGAAAGATTTAATAAATATAAAATCTCTTCTTTTGTAAAATCCAAAATTTTTAAAAAATCTTTTCCTGATAAATTCATTTTTAATCCTTTCTAATAAGTGGCATTGACATACATCTAGGTCCACCTCTACCACGTGATAACTCAGCACTTGGCATTTGTAATACTTTTATACCATGTTCTTTTAATATCTTATTTGTAATATCATTTCTATGATAAACAATAACAACTCCTGGCGCAATAGCAAGAGTATTAGAACCATCATTCCACTGCTCTCTTTGACTACCAACAATATCTCCACCAGCACAAGGTATTAAAGTTATTTTTCTGTTTAAATACTTCTCCAAAATACTATCTAATGACCCTTTTACTATTTTAACAGTTAAATCATCAGTACTATCCGGATCATTTCCTTCAGTAATTTCATAAACAACAAGTTCACTCATAATACCAGGATGATAAGTAAACTTATCATGATCAATTTGCGTAAAAACAGTATCAAGATGCATAAAAGCCCTTGAATTAGGAATATTAAACGCAAGCACTTTTTTTACTAAACAATCAGGATCAGAAAACAAACCTCTAGCTAAATCATCAATTGCCTCAGCTGTAGTTCTTTGAGAAATACCAACTGCAATTATTTCACTAGTTAAATTAAGAATATCTCCACCTTCTATATGATAATAATTATATCTATCATAATATTTTTTTATCTCTCCATTATAATCAGGATGATGATTAAAAATATATTCAGCATATATAGTTTCTCTACATCTTGTAACAGAGTACATTTTATTAAGACTTATACCATTACCTATACTAGCAAAGTTATCCCTAGTAAAGTAAAGATTAGGCATAGGATCAGTTAAAAATTTCCCATCTTCACGAGTTAAATCAACCAAAGTTTTCTCTTCATCAAGTTTTTTAGCGTCTAACTCTTCAGCTTGAATACCTTCCATAGTTTTTAGAACTAATTTTTTTACATCTTTAATATCCATTAAATACTCTTTAACAATATTCTTATATTTTTTAGTTCTAAGACCAGCTTCATTAATAAATTGTGTAATAAATCTTTCTTTAAGTGAAGGATTTTTTCTAAGTGTTTCAGCCATCAAATCTTCAAGATAAACTACTTCAACATCATTATCTTCTAAAAGTTTAACAAATGCTTCATGTTCTTTAAGCGCATCTGGTAAAAAAGGTATATCGTCAAAAAGTAATCTTTCAAGAGAATCAGGTGTCAAATTAAGTAGTTCCTTTCCAGGTTTATGCAAAAGAACTTTCTTAAGTTTATTAATCTCACTTTTAACATTAATCATATATTACCTCCTTTCTAGGAATAAAAAAAAGCAATTAAAAAAATTTAATTACTTTCTAAACAATAAACCGAATAACAACTTTTTCATCAAATCACTTCTTTACTATTCACTATATAAATTATAACATTCTAAGAAGAAAAAAACAACTCAAAATAAGTTGTTATAATATCTCAAATAAATTCACATTTTTTTCAAGTCTAATTATCAAATCTTGTACTTCATATTTATTAATTTTATCTTGAAAAGTACTATGGTCTAGTAAAAATATTTCAAAAAAATTCATAAATATTTCAACATAATTAGTAATACCTAAATCTTTTAAAAATTTTACATTTGTTCCTACTAATCTTTCATTTTCTAAAATAAGAGCATATAATTTATCAGGAATATTTTTTTCAAAAGATTTTACTTTTTCAAGTGGAAAATCAAGTTTAATTAAAAAATCCATTATACCCCCCTACTTTTAGTATTAAGATTGTACGAATATATAGCATCAGATAAATTTTTATAATCATTTACATCAAAATCAGGTACAGAACTTCTTATAGCAGTCATCAAAATATGTTCAATATCATTAAGTCCATTTGAAACTAATGACAAAATAGCACTATACAAATTTTGGAAATATGGTGTTAATTTTTCTTTAGTCGGACTTGGAATACTATCAATAATACTATAAATATTATTTGATAAATTTAACTGATCAGAATCAAGTTTAATTTTAGTACCAATTTCTTTCTTAGCAATTCTATTATAATATTCACTTATATCTCTTAAAATTAATTCTTTTGTTTCATTATTTTCAGGTGAAATCATTTTTTCTAAGGTCTGCTCAACAATAAATTTAACATCGTTGTAACCATGACTAATAAGCATACTTACAACATCACTCCATGAATTATCAAATTCACCAATAATATCTTTGTATCTACCTAGTATAGACTGCATAAAAGTAATCACATCATGAAATAATTTTACTTGATCACTATTTAACTGAACTTTAAAAGAATAATTTTCGCCATTACTTAAAGCACTATCTAAATTCTTTTCAAAATTTCCTTTTGCTTTTTGAACCATCTGTTTAACTTCATCAATTTCAGAAACATCCTTGTCAATAGACTTATTTTTCACTAATTCATCTATATATAACAAATTTCTAGGAGTCTTAAATATACTCATTCTAAAATTATTATTTTTGTTTTCATTATCATATGTCTCCATAAGTTCAAGTCTACTTTTAATATCAGTTTCATTATAGAAACACAATTTAATATCTGACAAAGTCCTAAGTTCAATTCCATAAGACTCTAAAACATCAATAACTTTAAATGCATTTTCATCATCTAAATATCTAAATAAAACAGAATATTCAAATAAGTGAGTATCATCAAACTTATGAATTTTTTTATATATTTTCTCAGCATTGCTTAATAACATATAAACCTCTTTCTAGTAAGCCATTAAAGGCACTTTTTTTGGATCAAGTCCACTTTCTTTTAAAGCATTAATTGAAGTATTAAGCTCACTTGCATCATACTTAACAAGTACTGTAGGATTTAAATAAATATCAAATGGAACTTTACCTACACCAAGTAGTGTATCTAATTTAGTACCAAGTTCATCATCTATAAATAATTCAATATTCTCTATAAAAATATCATTTTTAATACCAAGTTCATTCATTTTATTAACGTTTTTATTAAATAACTCTTCATCTATATGTTCTTCAATAAAAGCAATATCTCTAGCAGTAAAATCATTTACATTAAAGTTATTATTTTCTAAAAGTTTCTTAATATCTAATGTGTTTTTATCAACTACAGGAGATTCTATATTAAGAACAACAGAAGTATTCTCCTTTTCTACTGGAACTTCCTTCTCTACTATTTTTTCTGGTATTTTAATATCATTAATATCTGGTAGTTTAATAGGCTCAATGACAGGAACATTAGTAACTTCTTTATTATCTCCTGTCTTAACTGTATTTAGTATTGGTTCAAAATCAATAATTTCTACTGGAGTAGTATTAATTTCCACTTTTTTCTCAGGAATTACAATTTTACTTAATAAATCTTCAAAAGTATTTTCTATTTCTTTATCTGATTTTTTACTATCTAAAACAACAGGTACAACCTCTTTAGTTTTTCCTTTAGCACTTTTACCAGGAACTATATTAACTACATTTAGTTTATCATCAGTTTTAGCCTCAGCAAACACATCTGAAAAACTTTTTCCATTCTTAAGATTTTCAAGTTCTCCTCTGTCATACTGATATAACCCATCTTCTGGAAACATTAAAAGTTTAGCAACTTCTCTTTGTTCATCATTATTAAGATCAAATTTAGCAAGAAGTTGTATTAATGAATCCCTAGTAGTATTTACATTCCCATTAAGCGCAAGACTAACATACTCAGCTAATTTACCTTGATTTACAACAGCTTCACTATTTCTAATATCAAGATCAGCCATACGAGTAATTACATCTGCAAGCTCACTTTCAGTTTTATCAAGACCATCCTTCGCAGTGTTTAAATCACTTCTAAGATTGTCTATTACATCAGGTAAATTATTTTCAAGTTTTTCTAAAACATTTTTCGGTTTAAAATCAATATCTAACTTTTTCAAAACAGAATTAAACTTAGTAGGATTAATCCCACTTAAAATATCTTTAAGTAAATTTCCTTCTTCACTTAAAGTATCTATTTCTTTTTTAACATTTTTAATTGTTAAGTTATACTTATCCTTCTCTTTTAAAGCATTCGCCTTATTATCTGTAGCAATCTTTTGCTCATCAGAAATAGCCGCTAGTATTACACTATCATTACTCTTTAAATTATATACTTTATCCAAAAGTAATTTTACTTCCAAGTCAATATTCTTCATTTTATCACCCTTATTATAAATAAATTATATCAAACTATCAAATCAATGTAAACAAAAACATTAAACTTTTATAAAACTTTACAAAAAAAAGAGAATAT
>CAYJKL010000034.1:0-8432 GCA_964370755.1 uncultured Muribaculaceae bacterium | reverse complement strand
GCACTAGCATCATCTTTATATCTAACTTCTGGATTATCATAATCTACTATATAAGCATCTGGAGTTGTAGAATTCGGATTATTAATTTCTTTAACATAAGGAACATCTCTTGATGATGCTATCCATCCAAACTTATCTTTATCATATTCTATTTTATACCAAACAAACTTTTGATCCTCTTCATAAAGTTCTATAACATTATAAATTTCACCTAAATAAACAGTATCAAGTTCATTACTTGTTGCCGAGTGAAGTTCTCTAACGTTTATAGTTTTATTTGTAACTTCAACTTTCCAAGCATCTTTATCTTCTAAATAATTAGATACAAAATAAAATATTCCATACCCTATTCCAGCTATTATTAAAAAAGCCAATATTTTTTTAAACATATTTCTTACCACCGAAATAATTATAACAAATTTAAGAAAAAATTTCTAGTTCAAATTTCAAAATTTATATGATAAAATATTTCACAAAGAGGTAAAAAAATGAGAGAGTACATAAATACTAGGTGCGCCACATTAAATGAATACAAAAAACTACAAAACAAATTATCAAAATCACCATCTTTAGTAAACGCTATTTATCATAACCCAAAACAAAGTGATGTATTTATGGTTTATAACGAAGATATTGCTGCTTACTGTTTAGTAACTAAAGATGGTGAAATAATACCTTTTAATAAGCAAACAAAAAATTATTTAATATATCCAGTAATAGACATTAAAGGAAATCTAACAAGTAAACAGCATAACGAGATTAAAAACACAACTTATTATTTTGATTTAGAAACTTATGAAGAAGAAAGTGAAAAGTACAAAAGTTTAGTTGAAAGCCCAATCGTATATAGTTACCCATATGAAAAAGGTACATTAATAGGTCATCATCCATCAACTATTTATCTTACAGCTCATCAAAATTGTTTTAAACCAGTAAATAGAAAAACTTTAGAAAACTTTATAAATTATTATTTAATAAAAGAAAAATTTCCAAATATAGAAGAAATAAAAAATCATAGAGTTTTATATCACCAAGAAAAATTAAACTGGATAGAAGATGAAAACATTTTAATATCACCACTTCCCTTCTCTATAGACGCTTATCTAAATTACGGACCTTTAAAAGATAACTTTATAGAAGTAAAACCCAAATACAATTTCCCCTACTTTACTAAAATATATGATGGACAGTTTTTCAGTCATGAACAAATCACAAAATTATATAAAGAAGCCGAAAAACATTTTTCTAAAACAAACATATATAAAGAAGAAAATGAAAATGAATTTAAAGAAATATTTTCAAGTGAAAATAATATACTAAACTTATATAATCTAAATAATAAACCCATAGTAATAGATTCTAAAGAAGACTTTATTTTTAAATCAACTAATCCATATTTAAATTTAGAAGTTTTTGTAAAACCTGCTTGGTATGAAGAACTTATAAAAAGATGTAATAAAAATAAAAATTTAGTAACTCCAGTAATATTTAGAAATTTTCTAGAAAGTGAAAATCTAACAAAAAAATTAATAACGGATATAGCTACCACCGGAATAATTCTAGGAAATTTCTTTTTACCACCAAACAGTGCTATCATCATAAATCATAATAATGAAGATCTAATAAACTTTTTAAAAGGACATAATCACATTTCATTTAAACAAGATGATGCCTCATACTTAAGTATAATCTATTCTCCAAATAAAAAAGTAATAGAAAGCAAATTAATTGACTCAATTAACATTTTAAGTCAAGTTGATAACTATATTACTCTTACCACTGGAATATATACAGTAAACATTCCGCAAGAAAATGAAAACTTCAAACAAAATAAAAGTGACCTCAGAAAAGAAATAGATTTAGAATTCAAAAGACAAAGAACGAAAAAATATTTAAAAGATAAAATTTAAGATATAGTTTGAATTTTATCTTTTTTATGTTAGAATAACTAACCAAGAGGAAACACTATGAGTAAAGAAATATACACAAGAGCAATCACATTTAGAGAATATAGAGAAATAAAACATGACCTCCACTACTCTATAGCGCCAATAAATGCATTTTATAATAATCCAAGGATAGATGAACCAATCACAGTATATAACGAAGAAACAGGCAATTATGTACAAGTAGATAAAAATGGAAAGATAATAAAAAACAATAAAAAAGATAGTATAATAACGTATCCAGTTATCAATATCGATAATAACTTAACCTATGAAGAATTTTGGGATATTATACACAATGTTTATTTCCATATAATAAAACCATACGAAAAGTACAGCAATGAATATTATACTTTGACACAAGAATGTAACATAAAAAATCCAAAGACTTTTACTGTAGGAACAGGCGATGAAGAAATTAAACTAGTTAATTTAAGAGACTGTTTAAAACCAGCAGATCCAAAACCATTTTCTTATTATTCAAATTTTCATTTATTTAAAAAATACGAATTGTCATTCAAATCGGATTACAATTTACTTTTTTACACTACAAGGCTAGTTTGGCTACAACATGATAATATTTTAGTATCCACATTACCATTTAGTCCAGATGTGCAGTTACCAATCAACTCAAATACTATAAACACTATAACGGTTGCTCTTAACTATAATAAAGAGTCACAAAAAAAAGAAGATACTTTCGCCGAAAAACTATATAGTCTAGCAGCAGACAGTAATGAAAAATCAAATTGCTACGTTCAAAAAGATGCAAACGATATAAATAATTACAAAACTATAAATCTTAAAGATAAAACAACTTTAAACTTACATGAACTTAGTAATATTCCTATAGTAATTGATTCAACAGAAAAATTTTTATATAAAGAATTATTTCCATTTCACAGCGCATCTATATATGTAAAACCAGCTTGGTATAACAAACTTATAGAAAGGTGCAAAAGAAACCCTAATTTAGTTACACCTATTATATTTGATAATTTTGAAGCCGCAGATAACGACACAAAAAGAGTTATTACTGATATAATAACAACTGGAATAATTCCAGGTAACTACTTTTTACCACCTAACTGTGTAGTAATACTTAAACATAATAATAAAAAATTAGTTAACTTTTTATCAAATTATAAGAGTTTTTCTATAGGAATGAACAAAGACAATGAATATACAAACCTTTATAATACTAATGAAGACTTTAAAGGTTATTTAAGTATAGTGTACTCTCCAAATAAAACTTTACCTGAAACTAGTTTAATTGATTCATTTATTATCGAAGGACAAGATGATAACTATATCACACTTACTACTGGATTATATACGATAAAAATCCCTCAAAACAACGAAGAATTTAAAGAATATAAAACAGGTAACAGAAAAGAAATAGACTTAGAGTTCGAAAGAACAAGAAAAATAAATCATTTTAAAAATATAAAAAACTAAAAAGACAAATAAGCAAAATACACTTATTTGTCTTTTTATAATTAATAGAAAAAAATAGAGGCACATTATTATTCATAACGCCCCTCCTAAAAATAAATTAATATTTTTTCCTTGCGTACACATAGTATACCATAGGTAAACTACACACGTCAATTAATTTTTCTCTATATTTAAATATAATTCATATTCATTAAGTTTACTATCAAGCTTTTTAGATTCATCTTTTGTCACTTTTTCAGCAAGTGTTTCAGCTTTAATATAATCAGTTTCAAGTTCTACTGCTTTTGAAACAAACTCATTTGCATTATATACAATACTAATTCTGTCTTGAACATTTAAATCAAGTTCTTTTCTTAAATTTTGTACTTTCGAAACAAACTCTCTTGCTATACCTTCATTAATTAACTGATCAGTAAGCTCAGTGTTAAGTACCACGAAATTATTATTAAGTGTTCCAACACTTAGTCCTTCTTTTTCAGAAACTCTTACTTCAATCATCTCTTTATTAACAGTGTAATCTTCACCAGATACTTTAACTGTAATTTCTAAGCCACTATTAAGTTTATTAATTTCATCAAGTGATAAAGTTTCTAAAACAGATTTAAATTCATTAATCTTAGGTCCAAAAACTTTACCTACTACTTTAAAGTTAGGTTTAACTTCTAAATTCATATATTTAGAAAGTTCCTTTTCAAAAACAACTTCTTTAACATTTAATTCTTCTTTAATTAAAATAATTAAATCTTTTAAAGTACTTTCATTTTTAGCATCAATAATGATCTCACTTATTGGTTGTCTAACTTTAATTTTATTTTCTTCACGCACTTTTCTTCCAAGTGATATTAAATCTCTAACAAGAAGCATTTTTTCTTCTAAAGAAGCATCTATTAACTTCTCATCATATTTTGGAAATAAAGCAGTATGCACTGTTACATCACTAGAAAGATTTGTATAAATTTCATCTGATAAGAACGGTGCTATCGGAGCCATCATTTTAGATATTCCAAGAAGTACTTCGTATGTAGTTATATAAACGCTTTTTTTAGAGTTATCTAAAGTATTTGACCAAAATCTATTTCTATTTCTTCTAATATACCAATTAGATAAATCTTCTGAAACAAATTCAGCTAGTGCTTTTGTAACTTTATTAAGATCATACTCTTCATAACCCTCAGTAACTACTTTTAAAACTGAGTTATATCTAGATACAATCCATTTATCAATATCTTCTCTATTTTTAACATCTATATTACAATCATTTATATCGATATTATCAGTATTTGCATATAAACTAAAGAAGTTATAAGTATTTTTAAGTGGATTAAAGAATTTAGAATAAACTTCTTTAAGTCCAGCCATATCAAATTTAAGCGGTGTCCATACAGGCGATACGTAAGGGATATAAAATCTTACAGTATCTGCGCCATACTCTTCCATCGTGCTAAATGGCTCAACAATATTACCTTTACTTTTACTCATTTTCTTACCATTTGCATCAAGTAAAAGTTCATTAACTAAAACATTTTTAAATGGAGATACACCTTTAACAAATGTAGATATAACTAAAAGTGTATAAAACCATCCTCTAGTTTGGTCAATCCCTTCACAAATAAAATCTGCTGGAAATTGTGAGTCAAATAACTCTTTATTTTCAAATGGATAATGATACTGAGCAAATGGCATAGATCCTGAATCAAACCAACAATCAATAACATCTGTGCATCTAGTCATAGATTTTCCACACTTTTCACATTTTAAATGAACATCATCAATAAATGGTCTATGAAGTTCTATAGTCTCATCTATATTTTCAACAGCCATAGCAACAAGTTCTTCTCTTGACCCTACCATATGATCATGACCACACTCACAAGTCCAGTAAGGAAGAGGAGTTCCCCAATATCTATTTCTAGATATTGCCCAGTCATTTAAGTTCTCAAGCCAGTTCCCAAATCTTTTTTCACCAACAAAAGAAGGTACCCAGTTTATCTTTTTATTATTTTCAATTATTTTATCTTTAAAAGCAGTAACTTTTAAATAATAAGATGGTTTAGAATAATAAATAAGCGGTGTTGAACATCTCCAGCAGTGTGGATAGTTATGCTCCATTTTTTGTTTTGAAAATAACTTATCATTTTCTTTTAAATATTTAATAACTTCTAAATCAGCATCAAATACTAAGCTACCTTTCCAAGGCCCTTCACTGTAACAACCATCTTCTCCAACTGGATTAAAATATGGTAAATCATATTTTTTTCCAACTAACGCATCATCTTCACCAAATGCTGGCGCAATATGCACTATACCAGTTCCATCTTCCATTGTAACATAATTATCACAAGTGATATAAAAACCTTTTTTATCAGATTTCAAGAACGGAAGTAATTGCTCATACTCTTTATATTCTAAATCTGTACCTTTATAAGTTTCAAGTACAGTATACTCATCCCCTAAAACTTTATTAGCAAGTGCTTTTGCTAAAATAAAATTATTACCTTTAGATTCCACTTTAACATACTCTTCTTTAGGATTAACACATACTGCAACATTTGAAATAAGTGTCCAAGGAGTAGTAGTCCAAACAAGTAAATAAGCATTTTCATCTTTAAGTTTCATCGGTACTGTAACTGTATTAACAGACACTTCTTTATATCCTTGTGCTACTTCATGTGATGCAAGTCCTGTTCCACATCTTGGGCAATAAGGAACAATCTTATGACCTTCATAAAATAAACCTTCATCATAAAATTTCTTTAAAATCCACCACTCAGTTTCAATATAGTTATTATCATAAGTAATATATGGATTTTCAAGATCAACAAATTGACCCATCTTAATAGTTAAATCACTAAATAATTCTTTATTACGTAAAACAGAATCCTTACATTTAACATTAAATTCTTTAATACCATAAGCCTCAATATCATTTTTATCTTTAAAACCAAGTTCTTTTTCAACTTGAAGTTCTACTGGAAGACCATGTGTATCCCACCCTATTTTTCTTAAAACTTTTTTTTCATTCATAGTTTGATATTTACAAAAACTATCTTTTAAAAATTTAGCCACCATATGATGGAGTCCTGGATAACCATTCGCAGTCGCAGGTCCATCATAAAAAACATAATTCTTATCATTTTCTCTATCATTTACCGTTTTATTATAAATGTCTAAATTCTTCCATTTTTCCAGTAAAACTTTTTCATTTTCACTAACACTTAATTTACTTAATTCTTTAAAATCTTTCATCTTTTCCTCCTATTAAAAAAATCACATCCTACATAAGGACGTGATTACGTGGTACCACCTTAATTTTATACTCTAATATTTATAACGTAATAACACGGATAAACTTACTATACATTTCAGTCATCAGCTCACAAGTGATATTTAAAAAGTCATATATTTTAGTTCCCACCAACCACTAAATCTCTTAGAAATACAAACTTTAAAAACGTGTCTTGCTCTTTGCTTCTAATAATATTATATGTTAAAACAAAAAAAAACACAAGTATTTAGCGCATTTTTTGCTCTAATTGTGTTTTTTCAATAGCACTAATAAAATATCCTATTAAATAATTAAATAATGAAATCAAATTTTCATCACTATTTAAATCTTCAGTAAGAGGTAAAGTTTTAGCTAAACGTACATTAGTTTTAGAATTTTTTTTAAAATAAATTAAAACATTTGTACTAGGACAGTAATTAAGAGTTCTCTCTTCACCATACTGCTTACATAAAACACTAACACTAAAAGTATTTCCTCTTTTAGATATACTAACAACGTCTTCACCATTATCTACATTACTAAAATCACTAAGTAAAGATACTAAATTAGATAAATTATTTAAATTATCTATTACTTCTCTTTTCATGATTCTTATCTATCACTTCTTAAAACTACTTCATTAGCATATGGTGCAAATTCATTATTAGACCACTTAGATTCAATAGTTGCTGGTTCGAAATAAGAAACTAATTTTAAATTAGAAACTCTAACAAATTCACAAATTTCTGCCAATAATCTTCTGTAGTTTTCTAATTCAACTTCAGTAACATAAGAGTCAATTTTAAATATTTTATTTCCCTCTTCATCTTTTTCACTAAAAATAAGCGAATTTGTATCAGCATGAAATTTAATTATTTTCTTAGATCCATTACTACCATTCAAGCTATAAGCAACTCCGAAATCTCCAGATTCTCTTAAATAATATGCTATATCATAAGTACTAACAATTCCATTTTCATCGATACTTTCTACTGTTTTACGAACACCATTATTATTAGAAGCAATAACTTCTAAAAGTTCTTTTTCAGGTGTTATATCATTAAATTTTTTCATAATAATCCCCTTTCGTCTAATAATTGTATCACATTAGTTACTAAAAGTCAATGGTTTACAATATTTTAATTTATATTCTATAAAACATTAAAAAATGCTAAATAAATAGCATTTTTAAAACAAACTCATTTGAGCTGACTCAGCAAGTCCTTCAAAGACTCCTAAATCTCTAAGTTTACCAACTGTAGTTTGATTAACTTTACCTCTATTAGCAAAATCTTCAATACAGTAAAAAGGTTTAATTGCCCTTTCTTCTTCAATCTTATAAGCAACTGACTCACCAAGTCCATCTACTGCCATAAAAGGTAAGATTAGTTGTTTATTTTCTTCATCAATAACAAACGTTTTAGCAAGAGATTTATCAATATCTATATTAGAAAATTTAAAACCTCTAGCAAGCATTTCAAGAGCAACATTAAGAGTATCTGCAACTGCAGCTTCTTTAGGAGACGCTGAAAAACCTTTTTCTTTAATTTCAGCAATTTTTCTTCTAATGCCTTCTTTACCTTTAATCATCGCGGCTACATCAAAGTCACTTCTTCTGATACTAAAGAACGCTGAATAATAATAAAGTGGATAATAAACTTTAAAATATGCTACTCTATATGCCATCATTACATATGCACATGCATGTGCTTTTGGGAACATATATTTAATTCTTCTACAAGATTCTATAAACCATTCTGGTA
>CAYJKL010000033.1:0-8438 GCA_964370755.1 uncultured Muribaculaceae bacterium | reverse complement strand
ACAAATGTAAGTTTAGCTGTCCACTCATGCACCTGCGTTGTTGTACCACTTATTGCATAATCTTCTGCTATTTTCATGTAACCTTGCTTTGTAGTTGCATCATAGCCTGTAATAGTCTCTCCAGTTACTGCATCTGTTACAGTTACAGATGGAAGACCTGGAAGTGTTACTGGGTTACCATCTGGCCCAGTTACTGATAGTATTATTTCTGCCTTTTTATCTACTGTTGTATAAATGTGAGTATTATTTGGTATCATGAAATATACTTGATAAGAATCTGATGCACTTGCTACTTCATCACCAAGTGCAAGTGTTGCTGTCGCTGTTGTTTCATCTGATACATTACTCCCACCTTCAGTAAGTGTATTTGGATTTATTCTAAGGCTAATATCAGTACCTTTAGTAAATGTTAAACTTGTAACATTACCAGATAAAATATCAACGTTTGTATTTGCTCCATCACCTACTATACCTCCAAAGTAAGCGTAAGTAATAGTAAGTGTAAATACCAAAAGTGCTCCAATTACTATTAGAAGTGTTTTCCTAAGTTTTTTATTTATTGTCATAACCTATTCCTCTCTACTATAAATAATATCATTTTCTCAAAAAAATTGCAATAAAAAAACTAGCGTGATAGTGTAAAATGTTCTTGGGATTTAGGTATACAAAAAGGAAGTCCTTATTATATAATGTAATTGTTAACCAACATTAAGGAGGACTTCCATATGGAAATTATATCAAATAATTATGAAAATGTGTTAAAAAATTTGATATTTACACAATTTTTTGACAACTTAAAGAAAGAAACAGATAAAAACATTACACGAAACAATGTTTTTAATTATATAGATATGCTATCTAATCTTGAAAATTCTTTATCAGATATTGCATGCAATAGTCTTACTGCTATTCTTGAAGCAATAGACACTTCATATAGATTATGTATTGAAAGAAAATCCAAATATCATATAAGAGCATACGAACATCGTACTATTCTTACTATATTCGGCGAAATTACATTTAAAAGAACGTTTTACTCACATAAAGATAAAACTGGGTGTTATTGTTACCTCGATGATTATTTAGGTCTAGCTAAACACGATTATTTCGATCCATACATTAAAGCTAAAATTGTTGAACTTTCAGCAATTCATTCAATGAATAAAGTAAGAAAAATAATGAATGATATGGTTGGTTCTAGAATAACAGTAGATAAAAAAGAAAGTCTTTTCTCTAGACAAATTATTCATAATATAGTTAATCAAGGAAAAATATCTACTACTATTGTTGAGGAAAAAAATACCCCTAAAACACTTTATGTAATGGCAGATGAAAAATGGGTTTCTACACAAAATAATGATAAAAAAGATGTTATGGTTAAATCAATAGTTGTATTTGACGATATTATAAAAAAGAAAAAACGAACTACTCTAACAAATAAAAAAATATTTTCCGATTTTGACGCTCATCCGATACATGAATGTCTAGATTACATATCCTTAACTTATGATGTAGATAAAATTAAAAATGTATTTCTTATGGGAGATGGCGCCGCATGGATTAAAGGATTAAAAGATGAATTTTATTTTTCTAAAAACACAAATGTAATATACGCACTAGATAAGTATCATTTTAAACAAGCACTTCACCACCTTTTTCTATCACCAGAAATTGAAAAAGAAGCTGAAGAATTAATAATCAAAGGTACAAGGAAAAATTTCAAAACATTAGTAGATACTTTCTTAGTTGACAATCGATCAAGAAAAAATACCGTAATAGATAAAAGGGATTATATTTTAAATAATTGGAAACCTATAAAAAATTTATATAAATATAATTTATCTTGTCCTATGGAATTACAAATATCTCATAATTTAGCAGACCTACTCACATCGAGACCGAAAGGATATTCATTAGGAACATTAAAAAATATATTAAATATCAGGATGTTATATAAAAACAACGAAAATATAAAATATTTATACTTAAACAACTTTAATAAAAAAGAAGTAATAAAGTCAAATATATCTACATTAAATTTAGAAATCACAAAACATAAAAATTCAACTCAAAAACAATTTGCAATTTTCTCATTCTTTAATAGAAGTAGCATGATAAAAGACTATTAACATTAGAAAATTATTCTTTTTTGTTTAAGACAGCAGTATATTACAAGCAAGCATTTTTGTAAACGGTAAAATGAACTAGCGCCATTGACAAAAATACCTGCTTACAATCTCCCAAATACTTAACAAACAAAAAAGAAAAATTAAACATAGAATTAAACTACATTAAAAAAGGGTCCTTATCTATTGATAAAAATCCCAAGAACCCTTGACACTAACACTAGCGTTTTCGCTAGTCTTAAAGTATTTCAATTTTCATGAAATTTGTATTTTTTGTTGGAACGTTATTTGGAAATCCTCCAGTAATAACGATAACATCTTTTTCTTTAAGTGAAACAAACTTTTTAGCTTCTTCTACTGCTCCATTAACAACTTCATCAGTTGACATAAATTCTTTAACGATTACTGGATATACAGCATAAGATACTGCTAAACTTCTTGCAACTTTTTCACTCATTACATTAGCAAGTACTGGACAATTTGGTTTAAGTGTACTAATCATTCTTGCTGATGTACCTTTAAGTGATGCAGTAACAATTAATTTAGCATCTAATATTTTAGAAGCTTCAACTGCACTTGAACAAATAGCTTTTCTAATTTCACTATCAGTTTTAACATCTTTAGTTGTATAAACATATTCTTTTTCAGCATTTTCACAAATTTTACCCATATATTCAACAGTTTCAACTGGGAATTTACCAACAGTAGTTTCACCAGATAACATAACTGCATCAGTTCCATCTAAAACTGCTGCTGTAACATCGCTTATCTCTGCTCTAGTAGGTCTCGCATTTTTCTTCATAGACTCAAGCATTTCTGTTGCAACAATAACGACTTTACCATGAGCTCTAGCTCTTTTAATCATATTCTTTTGAGCAAATGGTAAATCATACATAGGTATTTCAACACCTAAATCACCACGAGCTACCATAATACCATCAGATACTTCTAAAATTTCTTCTAAATTGTCAATACCAGTTTGACTTTCAATTTTAGAAATAATTTTAATATCTTCACAATTATTTTCTTTTAATAATTCTTTAACTTCTAATACATCAGATTTTTTAGATACAAACGAAAGTGCTAAAAAATCTCCATCATGAGTTCCAGCATAAATTATATCTTTTTTATCTGTTTCACTTACAAATGGAATATTAAGATCAAGTCCAGGAGCACTTAAACTTTTTTTGTTACCTAAAATACCACCATTAACAATATCACAAGTAACTCCATCTTCTTCAACAGATTTAACTACAATTTTCATTAGTCCATTTTCAAGTAAAATTACACTACCAACACTAAGTGCATCAATAGCACTAGGATGATTAACAGAAAATCTTTCAGCATTACCTAAAACTTCTTCTTTAACTACTCTAATTGTTTTTCCTACTTCAAGAGTAATTTCATCTCCTTCAAGCATTCCGTTTCTAAATTCTGGTCCTTTTGTATCATATAAAATTGCTACATTCTTCCCAGTAATTTTTCTAACTTCTTTAACTGTTTTAACAACAGTTTCTTTTTCTTCATCAGTTGCATGTGAGAAATTAATTCTAGCAACATTCATACCAACTTCAACCATTTTGCTCATCACTTCAACTGATGAACTAGCAGGTCCTATACTACATACTATTTTTGTTTTTTTCATTGTACTTCTTCCCTTCAACTTTCACATTTTACCACGATACCTAGTATTTTTCAATAATATTTTGTGCATTTCCTAAGGAATAATCACAAAAATTTACATTTTTTCAAAGGAATAATACTTACAAACAACAAAATTATAGTAATAAAAACTATTTTTTTCATATAATCATATTATTTTATTATGGATAGCAAAGAGTATAAAGAATTTATAAATCAAGATTTTAGTTCTTTTTCTAATTGGTTATTTTCTTTAACTCCTTATGAGTTTACTTTAATAGGAACTGCTATAGGATATGTATTTGGAGCAACACTTACAATTAACCAGCAAAACTCTTTGGGCAACTTCTTCTCACTTATTGGTCAGGTTCTGCAAACAATAAATGCTCAAGGTATAACAGTCTCACAAACACCAAAACAATATTCAAAAGTAAGACCAGATCTTCAAAAAGAATCTATTGAAGAAGAAATAAAATATATTAAAGAAGAAATGTACAAATTAATAATTGAGTTATATGGAAATACTAAGATATAAAAAAACTAGCAAATCGCTAGTTTTCTTCAGTTTTATGTTGCAAAGGTTTCATTAAAGGAAACATTACACATTCTCTAATTGGTCTATCAACAAGTGTTGAAAATAATCTTTCAGATACACCAAATCCAAATGCTGGTGGCATACCATATTCAAGAGCTTCAATAAACTCTGCATCATGCGCGTGGGCATCTTCATCTCCAGCTTCAGCCATTAATCTTTGTTCTTCAAATCTTTCTTCAAGATCAGCCGCATCATTAAGCTCTGAGTAACCATTACCCATTTCAGATCCTGCAAGCACAACTTGGAACTGAGCAACTTTTCTTGGGTCTTCTTTAAGTTTTTTAGGAAGTGGATTAAGTTCTTTAGGTTGTCCTACTAAGAACCCTGGTCCTGCTAAATTTTTTCTTACAACTTTCCAAAGAGTATCAACAAGTCTCCAGTAAGGTATACTTGGATCAAACTCAACATTTTCTTCTTCAAGTTTTTTACAAATTTCTTCTTTAGTAGTATTATAAATATTAATACCAGTTTTTTCTTCAATTATAGTTTCAAAATCATAAATTTCCCACTCATCATCAATATCAATATCAAATCCTTTAGAAGTAAATTTACTAGTTCCTAAAACATTTTTAACAATTTGTCTATACATTTCTTTTATAAAAGGCATACCTTCTTTATAATCAGCATAAGCCCAGTAAAATTCCATTTGTGTATAATCTTGTAAGTGCTCAGGACTCATTCCTTCATTTCTAAATTGTCTACCAATTTCAAAAGTTCTTTCATAACCTGCTACTAAAAGTTTTTTCTGCCAAAGTTCTCCCATAGATATTCTTAAAAACACATCTAAATCAAGTGCATTGTGATGAGTAGCAAACGGAGTTGCTGCTGCCCCACCTGCACAATTTTCTAAAATTGGTGTTTCAACTTCTAAAAAATCATGATTCATTAAATAATTTCTAACAGTTGCCCAAAATACTTGTTTCTTTCTAAATAAATCCATTACTTCAGGATCCATTATCATATCTAAATATCTTTTTCTAAGTTTAATCTCAGGATCAGCTATCCCATGATATTTATCTGGAAGTGGTTTTAAAGCCTTTGTTAAATGAGTGAATTTTTCAGCTTTAATTGATAACTCACCCATGTTTGTTTTCATAACAACGCCTTCAATACCAACAACATCACCAAGATCACTTGCTTCAAAAATTTCATATTCTTCTTCAGTTACTACATCAGATTTAATATATATTTGAATTTGACCAAACTTATCTTGAATATGGAAAAAGCCTGCTTTACCTTTTCCTCTTTTAGTCATAATTCTACCAGCAACTACAGCTCTTGCATTTATATCATGTAACTCTTCTTTAGTGTTTACTTCATACTTTTCCTTAAGCTCTTTAGTGCTCGCACTAACATCAAACTTAGTACCAAATGGATCAATTCCTTTTGATATTAAATTATTTAGTTTTTCTCTTCTAACTAATTCTTGTTCTGTAAATTCTCTCATTTTATATACATCTTCCTTTCATTTACCTAATTATTTTAACACAATTGTTACAATTTTTGTACTTTTTTTCAAAATTTAATACAATATTCATAGATTTTATAATAAAAATTTGATACTATAAGTTTGGTGATTTACAAATGAAATTAATAGATTTTACTAAAGAAATAGATAAAACTAATTTAGATTTAATTAAAGAAACTTTCAAAAGCGGAAACTTAGTAATATTTCCTACTGAAACAGTTTATGGAATTGGAGCAGATGCTACAAACAAAGAAGCTGTTGAAAAAATATTTCTAGCAAAAAATAGAGCAAGTGATAACCCACTTATTGTGCATGTTGCATCAAAAGAAAAAATAGATGAAATAGCGCACATAAACTCCCTTTTAGAAAAGACCTTAATTGATACATTTATGCCAGGGCCGTTTACTTTAATACTTGAAAAAAAAGAAAACATACCAGACATTGTATCAGCAAATCTTAACTCTATCGGAGTAAGAATACCTGAAAACAAAATAGCACAAAAAATACTAGAGCACACAAATTTACCAATTGCAGCGCCAAGTGCTAATTTATCAAGTAAACCAAGTGGTACAAGCGTAAGTGATATTATCACTGAATTTGAAAACACAGTTCCAGTTATCGTAAACGGTGGAAACACCAAAATCGGCATTGAGTCAACTGTAGTAAAAGTAATTGATGATACAATTACTATACTAAGACCTGGAAAAGTAACTTACGAAGATTTACTTGAAGTAACAGATAAAGTAATAATCAAAGATAAACTAACAAATGAAAAAGTAATAAGTCCTGGACTTAAATATAAACATTATGCACCAAATACTAAATGTATATTAGTATATAATGAAGACTCACTTATATATAATGATATAGTAAAAAAACATATTACAAATAATACAGTAATAATAGGTTCAAAAGAAAATGAAAATAATTTTAAAAACTATACTTACCTGTCATATGGTAGTAAAGAAAACTTAGATGAAATATCAAGTAATATCTTTACCCTTCTTAGAAAAGCAGACACATATAACCCTGACCTCATAATAATTGAAGGTGTAAAAAAAGAAGGCCTTGGCCTTGCAATTATGAATAGACTACTAAGAGCAGCTCAGTATAATTATATTGATACAATTTAAAGTAAAAGTCCGCAAAATTAAGTTTTTGCGGACTTTTTATTCAATTATTATTTACTCATTACTTCTTTATTTTTATAAAATTAAATGTTATGATACAAACCAGGTGAAAAAAATGTTTAATATTAAAGACTTAGAAAATACAGATATTCCATTCAGAGATAAACTTTCTTTACCAGAAGATTTTACATTTGGTGTAGAAATAGAATTTAGTGATCTTAATTTATGCGAATTTGAAAACAAAATATTTAAAGGCAGAAAATATAAAGGATGGTCCACTGATGAAGATGCATCTGTAGTAACTAATAACAACGGTAAAAATTATGGTGGAGAATTTATTAGCCCTGTTTTATTTAACGAAAAAGAAAGCTATCAAATAATAAAAGATGCTTGCGAAAAATTGTGCAACATGAAAGCTACAACAAATCATAAAACTTCAGCACAAGTACACATTGGAGCACATCTACTTAAAGATGATATACAAAGTATGTATAACTTAATGCTACTATGGATAACATTTGAAAATGTAATATATAAATTTTCAGTACATCAAACAGAAAAATTAAGACAGTGTCACAAACTATATGCAGCGCCTTATACATCTGATAACGAAGAATTATTTAGAATCATAAAAGACGAACACCCTATTGAACTATTAAAATACATTTATGAATACAAGGGCGCATATGATATGGGTCTTAACTTCTTAAAAAGTTCCTTAAGTGATAATATATCAGAAACTATGGAGTATCATTACGCTGAAATGATAACAGCACTTAGAGAAATGGTATCATACGGTACACCAATTAACTCTGATGAAGAATTTGAGCAAATTAATAATCTTAGAAACCCAAAGGAATTATCACTTAAAAATAATTTTTACAGAAAAAACAACACTATAGAATTCAGAACTTTAAACGGAACACTAGACCCATTTATTTGGCAAAATGCAGTTAATTTATTCGGACACTTAATGACATATGCAACAAGTAGTGACTTTGATGAAAATTTAATTGCTTACAGAAAACATAAATTAGAATATAATTTTAGTCAAAATTATAATTATGAAGACGCTAATCTATTAGCAAACTTAATTTTTGAAGAAGAAATAGACAAACTTGCATTCTTAAAACAATGCGAAGGAATACCTCTAAACAAAGAATATATAAATCAAAGAAAATAACAAAATTAGCAAATTGTAAACAAATATTATTTTCATATTGAACAAATAATCTAACTAAAGTCTAAATAAGACTTTTTTTAATACAAATTTTCCAATTTTTACCAAAATATTATTGTTTTACACACTATCAAATAGTATAATATAGGCAAATTTTTTTGAGTTTATTTGGAGGTACTATGATAAAAGAAAACGACAAAGTCCTAATAGCAAAACTAATACTTAAAATTACTTTCATCATGACATTTATTAGCGTAGGAATAAAGCTATTAGGCTTTAATTTATTTGATGCTGATAT
>CAYJKL010000032.1:0-8863 GCA_964370755.1 uncultured Muribaculaceae bacterium | reverse complement strand
TTTATTTTACTTCATACTCAATATCTACAAAACCATTATAACTAGTTGTAGATATTAATTTAAGTTTAATTTCTTCATCAAAACTATCAAATAATTTTATGCCATTTCCAAGTATCTTAGGAACTATAGTTAAATATAATATGTCAACTAAATTACTCTTAAGTAGTTGGTTAACAATACTTGCTCCACCACAGATCCATATATCTTTTCCATCTTCACTACTTAACTTTTGAATTGTTGACACTAAATCACTTGTAAACTTAATATTATCAGTGTCCTTCTTTACATCATTTGTAATAACATAACTAATTTTATCTTCATAAGGCCATGCATCAACTGCAAGCTCCTCAGTAATTTGTTTATAAGTGTTATTACCTAGAACTACCGTATCAATAGATTTATAGAACTTTTCATAACTTTCCATATTATTTACATCAGATCCATCACCTTCAATCCAGTTAACACCTTTTTTACTGTCTGCAATAAATCCATCAGCACTCACTGCAATAAATACTTTTACTTTCTTCATCATATCCTCCATAATAATTATAAAATAAAAAAACTAGAAAATCTAGTCATTTTTACAGTTACAAAAGCAGCAGTCACCATCACAAGAACTAATTTTTTCATTGTTAATAAGTAACGCTTCTAAATCTTTAGTTTTTAGTTTTTTACCAGCGCTTACTACCTCACCATTAACAACAAGTGCTGGTACTACCATTACATTATATTCAAGTAATTTATTCATATCGTTTTCATAAGTAACAGTAGCATCTATTCCTCTATCACTAATAAATTCATTTACATCATCGTATAATTTTTTACAAGCTTTACAACCTGTTCCAAGTACAATTATTTCCATATATTTATCCTCCTATAATCCTATATATATTAAATAAAATGCTAGTATAAACATTAAAATACCAAATGTATATTTTATAATATTGTTAAACTTAGCATACTTCTCTGAAGCACTAATTTTCTGAACAAAGTTAACAGACGTTCCTGAAATTACAATTAAGATACTATGACCTATTGAGTAAAGAAGTAAAAGTATAATTCCAAAAACTAAACTTCCTTGTTGGCCTACTATTGCGAGTAATACAATCAGAACAGGCGTTGAACAAGGTGATGAAAAAAGTCCAGCAAGCATTCCAGTTATGAAAGCACCTAAGTAACCTTTTTTCTTATTTTTATTCATTAAATTATTCTTAGGTAAAATATCAATTAAACCAATAAACTGAAGAACCATAACTATAAGTAAAATGCCTATCACTAAATACCACCAGTTACCAACAAATATAAGCATTTGTCCAGCAAGTGATGCAATAGCACCAAGCGCAGTATATGTTAAAGCAGTTCCAAGTGCAAAAACACAAGATAATTTAAATGCAGACTTACTACTTTTTTCATTTTTATTACCAACGTATCCAATAACAAGTGGAACGCTCGCTAAACTACAAGGTGTAAAAGAAGTTATAACACCAGCAAAAAGTGAAATAAGCGGAGCAATCCAAATATTAGTTTCTATTAAATTACCAAGTTCTACTAAAAAATTTTCCACTAAAATTCATACCCCATCTCTTTAAATATCTCAAGTACTTCTTCCTCAGTAATACCGCCTTCATGAGTAGTAAAAAGTTCCCCATTTTCATCGTAGAAAAACTGAGTAGGAATAACACTAAACTCAAACTGTTTAGCAAGATCAGGATAAGACCAGTAGTCAACAAATTTAATTATTGCTTTTCCATTTAAATCCTCATTTAATTTCTCAAGTACTGGGGCCATATTTTTACAAGGAACACAGTCAGCACCACCAACATCAAGCATAGTAGGATAACCTTCACTTAAAACTTCATCTTTATCAAAGTCTGCACTAACATTTAAATCAAATACTCCATCAGTACTAACCTTTTCTTCATCTTTATATTTAACTAAAGACATACTACCAATTATAGTTATAATAATTACTATAACAAATACTAAAACTATTTTCTTATTTTCTTCTTTCATACACATCTCCTAATATAGATAACTTTCTATATTTACAATTATAGATGATTTTCTATATTAAGTCAATAAAAAAGAATATTATTTTTTTAATATCCTTTAACATCCTCTAAACTTTCATCATTATTAATATACTCATCAACATCCACGATTCTATAGTCTTCTTTAGTATCTCTAATAACAACAGTTTTAATACCAGAATTAATAATCATTCTTTTACAAAGTGCGCATGGATTAGCTCCCTCAACATAAGTACCATCAGTAAAATTAAGACCTACAAGATATAAAGTTGAATCTATCATATCTTTTCTAGCAGCACTTATAATAGCATTCTGCTCAGCATGAACACTACGACAAAGTTCATACCTCTCACCTCTTGGAACATTAAGTTTTTCTCTCATACAATATTTAAGATCACAACAATTTTTTCTTTTTCTAGGAGCTCCAACATAACCAGTTGAAATTATTTCATCATTTTTAACAATAATAGCCCCAAAATTTCTTCTAAGACAAGTTCCTCTTTCAACACTTGCCTCTGCAATATTTAAATAATAATTATTTTTATCAATTCTTCCCATCATACACCTCTAATACTTAATATCTACTAAATATAGCCCATTTGCATGCGCAGTAGATAATTGCCTTCTTTCTTCATAATTTTCTAAACAATCTTTAATATAATCATAAGTAACTTTACCCTTACCTACATCAATTAAAGCTCCAACTAAATTTCTAACCATATATTTATAAAAACCTTTACCAGTAAACCTAAAAATAATATCGTTTTCTTCTTTAACCAAAGTTACATCAAATATAGTACTTATATAATCATCACGAGTACCTGAAACAAAATTTCTAAAATCATGTGTTCCAACAAATAATTTACTTGCTTCTACCATTTTATCAAAATCAAGATCCTTATAATAAACTAAATAATAATTTTTATCTTTACTTCTATCAAATGATAATTTATATTCATAAGTTTTACTCATAACTCCATACCTAGCATGAAAATCATCACTTACTTCTTCAACACTTAAAATTTTAATATCATTAAGTTTACTATTTATAAGACTACACAAATCATCAGGAATACTAGTTACTTCAAAATGAGCACACTGACAAAGTGCATGAACACCAGCATCAGTTCTACCACTTCCCTTTATAACAACATCTGTTTCCAAAATATTACTTAGCGCCGCCTCTAGTTCACCTTGAACATTTCTAACATTATTCTGTCTTTGAAATCCATAAAATAAGGATCCATCATAACTAAACGTTAAGAGGTATTTTCTCATCTTCATAAAACAAAACTTTCTTTTTATTTTTTAAACTTTTCTGAACGTCAATAACTCTTTGATTATAACTTCCTCTATACTTACATTCTAAACTTTTCATAGACATATCGAATTTACCATCAACTACTACATCAACATATTTAAGTATTTCCTTATAAATGTCCTTCATACTAAGTAACTCTTCCCATAAAAATCCAGTATAAACCCAGGTATTATATCCCTTACTTTTAACATACTTAATTATATCAAGCATAGCTTCCGGCTGAAAAAAAGCATCCCCGCCAGAAAAAGTAATTCCATCTTGATTTTCTAAATTATCAATCATTTCATAAACTTCATCATATTTTAGTTTCAAACCAGTATTAAATTCATGAGTTCCAGGATTATGGCAACCAACACAGTTATGAGAGCATCCTTGAAACCACAAAACCGCTCTAAGTCCAGGTCCATCTACGATACTATCAGTTTCAATTAAAGTGGCTAAATAAACATCATTTTTCACTATTTACCTCCATATGTTTACTAATCATTTCATTTATCTTAATAAAATTATGATTAATACCAGATTTACCAATTTTATAATCTGTTTCCATACTAATTATTTCAGCAAGTTCTGCATAAGATGCCTCTGGATACTTCTCTCTCATAAGAACAACAGTTTTAACTTTATCATCAAGTAAATCAACTAAATCATTTTTTCGTAAATATTCAATAGCATCTAACTGTTTAAGACCAGTTTTAATAGTTTTTTCCTGATTAGCAACTTCACAATTATTAAGTCTATTAACCATATTTTTATGGTCCCTATATATTCTTATATCTTCGAAATAAAATAAAGAATTAATAGTTTTAAAAAGCTTAATCATATCACTCATATCATCACTTGATTTTATATATGTAATATATTTATTATTACGAGTTATAACCTTAGATCTAAATTTAAAAGCCCCTAGTACTCTTTTTATATCAGTAGCGTACCTTCTTTTACTACAAGAAAATTCTAAATGGTAACCACTAGTCTTTGGGTCAGATATAGACCCTACAGCCATAAAAGCACCTTTCAAAAAACTAACTCTATCTTCTTCAGTTTCCAAAATATCCAAAACATTTGAGTATTTAATCGAAGACTTAATTACATCTAACTTTTCTTTTATAATAAGCATATATATTTGCTTCTTCTTAAACCTATTTTGAATACGAACCATTATCTTAGGGTTAATATCATAAATTTCTTTTAAATCTCCATAAATTTTTCTAATAACTGATGCAGTTTCAGAAGAGATAACAAGCGTTTCAGAAAACTTACCAATTAAATTAAGATATGAAACTAGTATCATACGCTTTTCAAGAGAATTATCATCAAGTCTAGATATTTCATCTTTAAGCATTGTAGTAAACGTCATTTTTTATCTTTCTCCATTAAATAAGAAAAAATAAGATACGCAGTCTTAAGAGCGTCATGTCTAAAATAATCAGTTTCAACAATAACTAAATCATCTGCAATAACTTTCTTATTCATATTATCAAGTTCTTCTAAATCAAGTTCAACAAAATCTTTTTGCTCTTCAGATAAATACTTCTTAGCAAGTTTTCCTCTAATAATATTTTCATTAGCAACAACTGCATTTATAGAGTTATCTCCCAAGTATTTTTCAATTAACTTAATATGATCACTAACTAAAAAGTCATCAGTTTCACCAGGTTGAGTAAATAAATTACATACATATAGTTTATCAGCCGGAGAATCACTTATATAACTAGCAAGATCTTTATCTAATATATTTGGAATAATACTTGTAATTAAACTTCCAGAAGCAAAAATAATTAAATCAGCTTCATCTACTGCTTCGAATATTTTATAATTTACATTAAATTCTTTATCATATTTAATTTCTTTAATTTTTTCTCCACTCTTAGTAATTTGTTCTTCACCTTTAATTTTCTTACCAGACTCAGTAATACCTACTAAGTGTATTGAATCTTCAGTAAGTGGTAAAATATTACCTTCAATATCCAAAAGTTTACATAAAACTGGAATAGCTTCATCAAAATTCCCAGTAATATCTAAAAGAGCAGTTAAAAGTAAATTTTTAACTGAATGCTCACCCAAAGTCTTAGATTTAGTAAATCTATAATTCATAAGATTAATAATATCTTCATCCATATTAGACATAGATAATAATACTTTGGATATATCGCCTACTGCAGGAATTTTAAGTTCTTTTCTAAGTTTACCAGTACTATGTCCATTATCAGCAACAGTAACAACAGCAGTTATTTCTACTGGAAAAAGCTTTAATCCTTTTAATAGTTGTGAAAGACCACTACCTCCACCAAATATTACGATTTTTTTCATCGTTCATCACCTACCCTAGTGTATCATAAAATCAAAAAAAAAGAAACTAATATTTCCTAAAAAACATTAGTTATCTTGACTTATAAGTTCCATATAAACCAGGGTATCCTGGTGGATTAATAGCATTAGCAACATAAGTACTATAACTAGAATATCCATGCGCACCACCACCTAAGTAAAAGCCAGTAGCAACACCATAATGTAAATGAGCCCCAGTAGAGCAGTTATCCCACCATGTTTGTGTTCCCCCACCAACAGTACCAATTTGTGTTTGTGTAGTAACATGATCTCCAACACTAACATGTGCCGCAAGCAAATGTAAATAACTCATAGTATATGGCTCTCCATTAACATATGAATGGATATAAACTTTAGTACCACCACAACTAGATCTATAAGTAACTGCAGCTACTGTACCATTAGTAGTAGAGTATACCGCAGTACCTTCCCTATTACCCCCAATATCTACCGCATTATGAAATGAATATGATCCCCAAAGCCATCTATAGCCAAATAAACTAGTAACAACACCATAATTAGTAGGCTTTTTAAAACCACTATTATTTATATTGTTACCAACTCTAGCAAGACAAGCATCTAAATCTTCATTCTCTTCACAACCAATATCATCATAATATTCAATTAAAGCTTCTTGATTTTTAATTTGATCATCAATATCTTCAGATATCTCAGTAAAACTAGCTAAATCAACTTCTAAATTATTAATTTTACTTTGATAGCTAACTATATCAGTATTAAGTTGTTCTTGTCTTGAAATTAAATCTAGTTGTTTTTGCTCATTAGTAAGAATTAACTCTTCAAGTGAAGTAATTGTATTATTATTATAATCAAGTAATTGATTAACTGCATCAGTTCTCATAATAAGTTCAGTCATTGATGAAGCCCCAGTTGCATACTCTAAATAATTTTCATTATCTGTTATTTGCTCAAATAAAACCATAAGTTCAGCAGCAGTTGCTGACAACTCTTCTATTTCAATATTAGTAGCCTCTATTTCATTTAAAGCAATTTCTATATCAACTTTAGCCTGCTCAATAGAAGCATACGAATTAGCAATCTCTTGATTATTCGCATTAATTTGAGACTGCGTATTATTTACTGAATTATTAGTATCAGTTTTTTGTTTTTTTAAACTAGCAAGTTCACTTCTAAGTCCTGCGAGTGTATTATCCGCAGCCTCTACTACCATCGGATCTAAAAAGTAAACAGAAACAAGTAGTACAATTAAAAATATTCTACCCGATTTTTTCACAATATTATTCATCATATTTTCAGATACTTTCTTACTGCTCTAAGACTTCCAAAAACTCCTACAACAGCACCTATTAATAATAAAATACCACTTACGTAAAACACAAAATAATAAGGATCAAGAAGTGTAATCATATTTGAAAACACAACTCCATTAGTACTAGAATATAAAATTATATATCCATAAATAGTAATTGAAATTGGAATAATCGATCCAAGAACACCTATTATAAGACCTTCAAAGAAAAATGGTAATTTAATAGTCAAATTACTAGCACCAACTAGTCTCATAATTTCAATTTCATTTCTTCTAGAAAAAATTGCAAGTTTAATAGTATTACCTATTAAAAACGCAGTAACAAGCACTAAAGCAACAACAAGCCCAATAGTAACTTTTTGAATTATTGAAAATGCTGATATAATAGAATCTACCATACCTTCACCATATTTAACAGTGTTAACATTATCACTTGATTTAATATATTCAGCAACATCAGATAAATCTTCTATAGCTTTAACTTTAATAGTAAATGAGTCAAGAAGAGGATTTTCTTCTAAATAATTAAGAACCGTTTCAAACGTCTCATCATATTCACTCATCTCAGTCTTCCACTCATCTTTACTTTTAAAAACAACTTCAGATACTTTATCAATATTATTAAATTCACCTTCAAGTTCTACTATTCTCTCTTCAGTAATCTCGCTATCTAAATAAACAATAATATTAAGTTCATTTTCAATATTTTCAGTAGTATAATTTATATTAGCAGACGCTATAATTGATACTGATACTAAAACTAGTGTAATAGTAACACACAGTATAGCAGCTATACTTAAACTAAAATTTCTTATAACACTTTTAAAGGAATCTCTAATACTCCTTCCTAATATTCTAAACGCTTTCATGAGCTTTATATCTTCCTTTCTCATAATCGCCAGCAAGAGTACCATTCTCAATAACAAGCACACGCTTTTTCATTTTATTAACAATATCTTTATCATGTGTTGCCATTATAATAGTAGTTTCAAGTTCTTTATTAATACTATCAATTACTGCCATAATTTCTTTACTAGTTTCAGGATCTAAATTTCCAGTAGGCTCATCACAAATAAGTATTTTAGGATTATTAACAATAGCCCTAGCAATACACACTCTTTGCTGCTCCCCTCCAGATAATTCTCCCGGAAAACTTCTCGATTTAGCCTTTAAACCAACAATTTCTAAAGCTTTTAATACTTTAGGTCTAATTTCACTATTTTTCATACCAGTACACTCAAGTGCAAATGCAACATTTTCAAATGCAGTAAGTTTAGGTAACAGTTTAAAATCTTGAAAAACTATTCCAATCTTTCTTCTAAGTTTAAAAACATTTCTATTTTTAAGCTTACCAACATTAACGCCACCAACAATTACTTGTCCGCTAGTAGGTTTCTCCTCTCTATACAAAAGTTTTATTAAAGTTGATTTACCACTAGCAGTCATACCAATGATAAAAACAAATTCTCCTTTATTTATAGTAAGGGAAGTATTAGCAACAGCAGTTATACCGTTTTTATATGTTTTATTAACTTCTTTTAATTCAATAAACTTCATTTTATTAACTTCCTCCATTATAAGTATAGCACACAAAAACAAAAAATACTAGTATACTAATGATCAAAAAAATACAAGATTAAAACTTTTGACTTTTTCTATAATTAACTCTTCCATAACCAGAATTACAAACTATACAATTATCAAATATTTGATACTCCCTACCAAAACTACACATTGGTCCATATCGATAATCAAATTCTCTATCTCTACTGTAATATTCAATACAGCCATCATAGTCAGGATGATATAGGGTTTTCTCAGTCGTTCTATAACAAATTTCATCAAAAAACGGTGGAACAACAAAATTTTCAGACATTACATCAAATAAAG
>CAYJKL010000031.1:0-9396 GCA_964370755.1 uncultured Muribaculaceae bacterium | reverse complement strand
CAAATCTATTAGATGCTTCACTTCTAAGTATTTTTTTACTAGTTTTTCTTACCTTTATACTGTTAAACTGAGCAGATTCAATAAATATGTTTTTTGTTGTATTTTCTACTTCAGTTGAAAGTCCACCCATTACACCAGCTAGACCTATTGCTTCATTTTTGTTTGCTATAACAATATCTTCTTTTGTAAGAGTTCTATTTTTACTATCTAGCGTTGTTAACTCTTCATTATCATTAGCGTTTCTAACTACTAATGTGTTACCTAAACTATCTGCATCGTAAAAGTGTAGAGGTTGACCTGTTTCAAGCATAACATAATTTGATATATCTACTAAGTTATTTATTGGTCTAATTCCTGATGCAATTAGTCTATTTTTTATAAACGTTGGTGATTCTTCTAATTTAACGTTTGTTACTTTTTTTCCATAAAATAAATCACAATCTTCAGTATTTATTTCTAAAGTAAATTCTTTTTCAAAGTCATCACTTGATTCATTATAACTTAAATCTATATCTTTTACTTTTTCTTTGTATATCGCACCAAGTTCGTAAGCCATACCTAGTATACTTAGTAAGTCTCCTCTGTTTGATGTAAGTTCGAAATCTATTACTTCATCATCTAATTCTAGATATTTTATTGGATCTTCTCCAACTTTAGCATCTGCTGGTAACTCATGAATACCTTTTGCTGCATCTTCATGTAAATATTTTGAATCTATCCCAAGTTCTGTAAGTGCACATAGCATACCACATGATTTTTCACCACGTATAGTTGATTCTTTAATTTCTATTTCAGGTAACTTTGCTCCAACTTTTGCTACTATTACTTTAATACCTTCACGGCAGTTAGGTGCTCCGCATACTATATCTAAAACTTCTGTTCCTATATTTACTTTAGTTACATTTAAGTGGTCTGAATCAGGATGTTTTTCACAAGAAATTACTTCACCTATTACTAAGTTAGTCGCATTTATTAATTTCTCTGCACTATCATACTCATTACCAACATTTGTCATATCATCTGCTATTTTAGTGATATCTAGGTCCGGTAAATTTATATAATCTGAAACAAATTTTCTACTTAATTTCATATTAATCTATATCCTTTCTGTTAAATTCATTTAAGAATCTTAAATCATTTCCATAAATTGTTCTAATGTCATTTATGTTATATTTGAACATTGCAAATCTGTCCATTCCTGTACCAAATGCGAATCCTTGATATTTTTTTGAATCATATCCACACATTTCAAGTACATTTGGATGAACCATTCCTGCTCCTAGTACTTCTATCCAACCAGTTTTTTTACATAGTGAGCATCCTGCTCCGCCACATTTAAAACATGTTACATCTACTTCTACTGAAGGTTCTGTAAACGGGAAGAAACTTGGTCTGAATCTTACTTTTGTTTTTTCTCCTAAAAATTCTTTTACAAATAACTCTAAAGTTCCTTTAAGGTCTGCCATTGATACATTTTCATCAATTACTAAACCTTCTATTTGCATAAACTGATGAGAATGAGTTGCATCCTCTTCTCTTCTATATACTTTTCCAGGACATACTATTTTAAGTGGTCCTTTTTCAGTATTTTCTTCCATAGCTCTTACTTGTGCTGTTGATGTTTGAGTTCTAAGTAAGAAGTTTTCAAATTCATTTTCTAAGTAAAATGTATCTTGAGCATCTCTTGCTGGATGACCTTTTGCTATATTTAGTTTTTGGAAACAGTTTTCATCTGATTCAAGTTCTGGACCATCATATACTGTGTATCCAAGGCTAGTAAATAAGTCTTCAAACTTTTCTTCGATTCTTGTCATTGGATGTTTAGATCCAGTTTTCACTTTTTTACTTGGAAGAGTAATATCTATAGTATCTTTTTCGATTAACTCTTTTAGTTTATCTTCTTCAAACTTATTTTTTAGTTCATCAAATAAAGAATTTACTTCTTCTCTTAGTTCGTGTAACTCTTTACCAATTTCTTTTTTCTCTTCTGGACTTAAATCTCTCATACCAGAGCTAATTTCTGTAATAGGTCCTTTTTTACCTAAATATTCTGATTTAAGTTCATTTAATTCTGAAATATTTTTTATTTCTTTGATTTTTTCTTTAATTTCTTTTTTTGTTTCAATTATTTTTTCTTTCATAATTTTTCCTTTCTATTAAAAAAATCACGCCCTATATAAGGACGTGATTACGTGGTACCACCTTAATTCGTGTAATATTACACCTTGAAGATTATATGGCATCACCCTAAAAGCTCATAAGGTGAATTCATAAAATATTATTATCTATTTCCACCAACCATAGACTCTCTATAAATTTTTCTTTTATTACTATTTCTTAATCTTCGCTTTTTTTCTTGCAAATTTATTATATCATATTTTAATATTTTTTCAATATTTAATATAATTTTTTTATCTATAATTATCTTGTACTTTTAATTCATCTAGTTTTTCTAAGATAAATTCTAATAAATTAGCATTGTATTCGGTAACTTCAGTTAACATGAGATTTTGATTTAATGTGCTCATCAATAGTGTTTTAAGTACTTCTAACATCTCAAACTCTTCTTTACTTAAATCTGGTATCTCTATCGCGCTTATATATGCATAGTACCCTGCTATAAAATTTTTGGCAGTAATACTTTCTTTTTCTAAGTCCTTATACAATAAATTTAGTGTATCAATTAAATTTGATAATTTAAAATCCCTGACTGTTTTTTCCATAAAATAAGTACCCCCTTTGGTAGGAGATACTTTATCATATTTTGTATTTTGTGTCAATTTAGTCTACTGGTATTCCATTTACTGATAGTGTTAGAATTTCTAGTGGGTCACCTTCTATTATACCTGCTTCGTATCTTACTGTTACTTTATCACCTACATTAAATACTATATCGTCCGGAAGTGCAACATATACTGTGTCTGCTTGTCTTTTTATAAATATTTCATCTTCATCAGGTACTACTATAGATTTTAGTCCATCAATTTCTGTAATTGTTCCATCAAATATTGGTTCTACATTTAGTAGTATTTCGCTTATATCATTTTTTCTAGAGTTAGCATCATAATAACCTTCGATATAACTATCTACTTTTATTTCTTCGCTTACTTCAATTCCTTCAATACCAGAGTTGTATTCAGTGTTTCTAGTAACTGTATATTCTTTTCCACCTTCATTTACAAGTCTTAATGTTTCATTATCATATTCTTTTACAATACCCGAGAACTTTTGTAAGTCTTCTTCAGGACTTGCAAAACCCGTGTTACTAAGAACTAGTACTGTTCCCATTACTAAAATTATTATCACAAGTGTCATATGTCTTTTTATTTTTTCTGCTACTTTTTTTACTTTATCCATGTTTACTTCCTACCTTTATAATAATTTTAGCATATTAAAGAATAAATTTAAAGAAAAAAAAGCAAACTTTACAGTTCACTTTTATCTTTATACATTTTAATTAAGCTTTTTATGTTCATTTTGCTTCCTGTATTAAGTATTGCACTTGAATAAATTCTTATTGATATGTTTGCTATTATAATAATTGTTACTACTAATATTATAATTGAAATAAGTAGTTCTGTTTCGCTTGCAAGTCCAAGTAAATACCTTGCTGGCATTGAAAATGGAGATGAAATTGGAATGTATGATGCAATCATATTAATTGAACTAGTTGGTGTAAGTCCTGAAAAATATCCTAGATAAAAACCTAATATTGATATTAAACTTATTGGAGTATTTGCAAGCTGTACATCTTCAAGTCTGTTTACAGTTGCTCCTGCTAGTGCAAATAAGAATGAGAATAATAGATATCCTAATACAAAATATAATATACCAATAAATACAACTGTAAATGTAAGATCAGATAAATTAATAATTCCATTTATTATATCTGCTGGTAAAAATAATGTTGCACTAATATAAGTAAATATTAGTATTACTAAAATTTGTGTTAAACCAAGTATTCCAACACCTATTGTTTTTCCTAAAATAATATTTTTACTACTTGTTGATGTAAGTAGAGTTTCTACTATTTTTGATGTTTTTTCTGTTGTTACTGCAGATGATACTTGGAAAGCAAATAAGTATACTGTAAAGAATAAAACAAATGATAGAAGCATTCCTATAGATACTGCTGATCCACTACTTGTTTCTTCTCCTTCAGTTTCACTTAAATTTAGTTCATCATATATAAATACTGGATTTATATTTATTTTTTCATCTTCTGTTAAATCGAGTTTACTAATTTGTAAGTCTGTATATAAACTTTCTATTAAACTTATATTAAAATCTTTACTATTTGTTGCTAAACTTGTATCATCTATATATTTAATATTTACATTACTATTTTCTTTATTTAGTTCTAAAGCATAATTATATTTTCCTTCTTCTAACTCAGTTTTTAAAGTATCTTCACTATATGCTTCATTAATAACTTCATATGTGATGTAAGAATCTTCACTATTTAATGATTCTACACTGTTTTCCATTATGTTGTTTTCATCTATAATAAGTACTTTTTCTGTGTAAAGAGATGATAAATCTACATTAAAAGTTTTAAGTAAATTAGGCGCATTAACAAGTAGTAAAATAAGAACTAATATTATTATGTTTGTTACTATGAATATTTTTTTGTGTATTATTTCATTTATTGTAAATTTAATTATTTCTTTAATATCTTTCATACTATTTTGTTTCCTTTTCTTTTACTTTTTCGATAAATATTTCATGTAAATTTGGTTTTATTAGTTCAAATTTTGTGAACTTTACTTTGTTTTTTATTAGTTCTTTTAATATTTTTTCACATTCTTCTTCACTATTTATTTTTATATAGTATTCTGATTTCTTTTTTAAATCATATTTTAGTGACATACCTACTAAGATTTCTTTTAAATTATCTTTTGTATTTATTAATAATTGATTTGATGGATAACTATCTTTTATATCGCTTAAATCACCTTTTAAAATAGTTTTTCCTTTATTAAGTATTATTATATAATCACAAAATTCTTCAATTGATGACATTTGATGACTAGACATTATTATATATTTTTTCTTTGATACAAGTTCTAGCATTACGTCTTTTAAAAGTTCTGTATTTACTGGATCTAACCCTGAAAATGGTTCATCTAATATAATAAGTTCTGGGTCATGTAAAAGGGCCATAATAAACTGTATTTTTTGCTGGTTACCTTTTGATAGTTTTTCGGCTGACATATTTCTGTATTCTTCAACTTCTAATCTTTTAAACCAATAGTTTATGCTTTCATCTGCTTTTTCTTTGCTCATTCCTTTTAATTTAGCAAAATATAATACTTGGTTATATATTTTAGTTTTTGGATATAGTCCTCTTTCTTCTGGTAAGTATCCAAAATTTATGTTTTTTCTATTAACTTCTTTATTATTCCAAGTTATGTCTCCACAATCTTTTTTTAAAATTCCTAGAATCATTCTTATTGTAGTTGTTTTTCCTGCACCATTTGTACCAAGAAGACCAAATACGCCTGGCTTTGCTAAAGAAAAATCTATGTTATCTACTACTTTTTTTTCTCCGTATGTTTTGCTTACGTTTTTTACTATTAAACTCATCTTTTTCCTCTCTTGCTAAAATTTTATTACAATTTATTACTGTACTATTTTTAGGAATGTCGGTAAGCACTATAGCATTTGCTCCTATTTTAACGTTACTTTCTATAGTTATTGGTCCTAAAACTTTAGCTCCTGCTCCTATTATAACATAATTTTTTATTGTTGGGTGTCTTTTTCCCGTATCTTTTCCAGTTCCCCCTAGTGTAACACCGTGATATATTGTACAGTCATCACCTATAACTGCCGTTTCTCCGATAACAATGCCCATGCCGTGGTCTATAAACAGTCTTTTACCAATTTTTGCCGCTGGATGTATTTCAATACCTGTTAAAAATCTAGCTAGTTGCGAAAATAATCTTGCTAAAAAATATAATTTTATATTATATAGAAAACGATTTAATTTGTGAAATATTAAAGCATGAAATCCTGGATATAATAATATTACATATAATATACTCCTGCATGCAGGGTCTTTTTCCTTTATGTTTTTAGCACTTTCATATAAATATTTAATAAACATACTATCACCTTTTATAGTTTATGTCTTATCTTTATATATGATTTTATTCATATACTATTTAATAATATATTTGCATATAGTTAATTAAAAACTGCTTATTTTGTTTTAAATTATTCTTTAAAACACATTTGTAACATATAATGTACAAAAAAGTGTTGCAAATAGTGTCAAGTTGTGCTATAATTTAGTTGGATGCGTTGACATACGTAAATTTACTTTGAAGGGGGTATTAAATATGTACGAGGAAAGTCCGAAAACTGTTAACCAAGTAAACTGGTTATCAACAATTATTAAAGTAGCTATAGCAGCTGTTATTGTAATTATAATAATAATGATTATAAACTCTACTACTAAAGCTACAGCAGACGGAGGAACTAATGGTTTTAACGAACTATACCGTGATAACGTTACTGCAATGAAAGATGCTGCATTTGAGTATTATACTACATCTAATTTACCAAGTAATGTTGGTGACACTGATGAAGTATCACTTCAACAAATGCTAGACCAAAAACTATTAATTGATTTTACTGAAAATGGTAAAACTTGTAGTGCTACAAATAGTTATATTAAAGTTACTAAAACTGGTGATTTAAACTATGCACTTAAAGTTCAACTAGATTGTGGTGATGAATCAGATTATATAGTTACTGCTATAGAAGCAGATGCTCCATGTGAGGTTAATTGTACTGTTACAGATAATAGTTCTAATAATAATAGTTCTAATAATAATTCTAGTAGCAATAACAATTCTAGTGATTCAGATAGTAATGTAGGAGATAAAGATTCTAATTCATCTAATAATGGTTCAAGTAGTAATACTTCTAGTAACAATAGTTCTACTAATAGCACTACTACTAACACAACTATAATTAATAAAGAATATGAATTTACTTTTATATTCCCATGTAGTTCTTGTGATAACGACAACAACAATGATAATGATAACAACAATGATAATGATAACAACAATGATAACGACAACGACAACGACAACAACAATGATAACGACAACGACAACAACAATGATAACGACAATGACAATGATAATGATAATGACAACGATGATGACAAGGATCCTGAAGTTGTAACTGAGTATCTACTTGAAAAAGAAGAAGATATGAATACATATTGTAAACTTGAAACTGATACTTATAGATCTACAACATGGGTTGATAATTATACTAAAACAGGATTTACTTATGATTATACTTTAGAAATTTTAGATTATAATTCAAAATATAAAGATTTAACATTCGTTGATGATATTGAGTATTTCGGTACATCTACTTCTGATTATACTAAGTATATTGAAGAACGTGATGAAAGAATTGAAATGGTTGATCCTGAATATGATTATAATGTTCCATTATCTTCTGGTTCTGCAATGAGAAGTTCGTCATTAAAAGAAGATAACTTTACTTTTGATGTAAGTGAAGTATATGCATCTCGTGGAAAATACTATGTTGATATTAATGTTACTTATAGAAATGATTATGGAGTTACTCCTTACTATTTTGAAAAACATAATATGTATGTATATTTTGCTCCAGTTGAGTTTGATATAAACTATCCTGATTCAAATGATTGTAAAGATGATTTAGCATCAGAAGAAAGAGATTATTTAAATAATGACTATATTGTTACTGAATCGTTTACAGAAGTAACTGAAACTATATGGTCTACTAGTAAAAATGTTTCTGGTTATACATGGACTGGTGAAACTAGAGAAATCGAAAAATAATATTAGAGAAATCTAATATTTTTTTTTGCTTATATAACATTAATTTAGACAAAAAAAAACATCTTTTCAGATGTTATTCTTCTTCAGTTTCTGTGTCAGTATCTGTTTCTGTATCCGCAAAGTTACTTTCATCTACATAAGTATCACATGTGCTATCATATGGACTAACTAAACAAGCTTCACAAGCTTCATATTCGTTTGCAACTTCTCCGCTAAAACCAGAAAATAAACCAAATATTGCTCCTACTATTGTTGGAATAAAGAATACTATTACACCAGCAATGAATCTTCTCATTAGAGATCCAGTTGCTTTCTTTATTTCGTCTTCTTTACTAGAAATTACAGCTTTACCTAAATCGATAGCCCCTAATAATATTATTAGCGCTGGTATAACAATTTTAAGTACAAATAGTATTTGTCCTACAAACTGCCATATTGGTGCTGTGTCTGTACAAAAATTCAATTAAATCACTCCTCTTCATATATATATTTTATCTAATTTATACGCTTAAGTCAACTAGAATATACCAAATATCCCGTTTTTATCATTATTTTCGTTAAGACGTGTAAACCCTAAACTTATTAACAATGATATTATTACAGCATCTTTTTCAAGTTTGTCGTCAATAGATGGTATATTGTAAAATATTTTACTTCCACTTTCTTTTTCAAAATCATTAACATCTTTTCCATTTAAGATGCTTTTGTTAAGAATTATTTTTTCATCTTTAAGCTTATCGAATATTTTATTATCTTGTCTTATTAACTTATTAAGTTTAATTAATCCTGGTTCAATTAAGTTAATTACATCAGTACACTTTTGTGTTTCAAAACCGTTTAAATCTACTAATATGATTTCTGCATCTGAATGTGTTACTACAAATGAATCCAGTTTATCTGAAGATATACTTTCTAATGTTCTGTCATTAAAATATTGAAAGTCATTACTATTTATTTCAACAGTTTTAACATTGTAAGCTTTTTCTAAATGTTTTTTCATTAAATATACAAGAGTAGTAGCTCCAGCATGCTCCGTTATATTTTTAACACCTACTATTCGTTGTCCTACATAATTTGGAACTTCTGTCTTTGGTTCAGCTGACTTACTATTAAATGGATTAAATTTAGGGGCATTATCAACTTTTTCTGGAGTTAAACTTTGAAAGTTTGCTACATCCTTATAAGTATTTGGATTTTCAATTAAAAATTTTACCGAATCTACTGTTTTTGTAAAATTATAAATACCCATTGATACTAGTTGAGAAATATAACTTTGTGAATTAACAGCTACTGAGTCATCTAATAATAATATTACTTTAGACATATCAATATTAAGAGATAATTCTTGAATATTTCTTATATTCTCATAATCTTTTATAGCAGTTACGTCAAGTATCATTTTATTAAAGAAAAAGTTTGAAAACTGCGCTACTATTTCATCTACTCCAAATACTCCATTTATATTTTTTATGATGTCTGTATCAAGCGTTGCAAGCAGTGCTTGATACTTGTTCGAAATTATAACATTCATTTTTTATCATCTCCT
>CAYJKL010000030.1:3322-10462 GCA_964370755.1 uncultured Muribaculaceae bacterium | reverse complement strand
CCACTACCCAAAGGGTCACTCCATGGATTTAAAAACGAAACAATTCTAGCAACTCTATATGGCGCTGCAATAATAAGTCCTACTACTCCAAGTAGTCCAAGTAAACCAATTCTCACAAAAAATTTAAGTTTAACACCAGATGCAAATATTATAACAATATTAGTAAGTACAAGTACAACGCCTGTTCCAAAATCAGGTTCAAGCATAATCAAAATAAATGATAAAATAATTATTCCAAGAAGAGGCATTATATTTTTAATATCATTTCTAGTATTAACCTTATTTCTAGATAAATATTTAGACGTAAAAATAATAAGAGCCAGCTTAGTAAATTCACTAGGCTGTATACCAAAAGAACCAATACCAAACCAGCTTCTAGAACCATTTCTAACTATACCTATACCAGGAATCAAAACAAGAATAAGTAAAATAAAACATACTAAAAATATAATATTACTATATTTTGCATAAAACTCAAAATTTATTTTAGATACTATAAAAATACCTACTAACCCCACCAGAAAAAATACACTTTGATTAATAACAAAATGAAACTGATTATCAAATTTATATTGAGCCCAAATATAACTAGCAGAGTATATCATAACAATTCCAAAAACACTTAAAATAATTACAGCAATAAGTAGTGGTAAATCCATTTTCTTCATACTTAATTATATCTTTAAACAAAAAGAAAAAGACTAAATTAGTCTTAAATACCAAAATAAACTAACAAACACACATGAATAATCATCATTAAAATAAAACTTCTCATAAAGTATTTTTTCTTAGTTTTATGATTAAAAAGTTTAATAGCAATTATTCCAGCAAGTGCTCCCCCAAAAAAAGCAATTAAAAATAAATTTTTCTCACTTATTCTTCTTTTGCTTTTTATAGCAGCATACTTATCAATACCAAAGAGAAAAAACATCACAAAACTAACTACATATATATAATTTATCATTTAAAATTTATATTTATCTTGCTTTTCATAAGATGTATGTAAAAGTTTATGTGCAAGACCTTTACCAGGTTTACCAATGTATTTTAAATATACTTCTTGCATCACTGGATTTTCATGAGACTTTCTATAATCAGATTTATCATCTATATTATAAAGTGCTTTAGCACGCTTACTTCTAACATCTTCATTACAGTATTTAGCATAATCAACTCTAGGCTGACCACCACCCATAATACATCCCCCAGGACAAGACATAATCTCAATAAAGTGATATTTACATTTACCATTTTTTAGTTCATCTAAAACTTTTCTAGCATTGGCAAGTCCAGAAATTATAGCAACATTATAATTTACTGCATTTATTTTTATACTACTTTCTTTAATACCCTTGCTATCTCTTACATCTTCGTAAACTAATTTTTCATCTGCATCACCAAGTAAGTATTTAGCCGTTCTAATAGCAGCTTCCATAACTCCACCACTCACGCCAAATATAGCGCCAGCACCAGTAGCAAGACCAAGCGGATTATCAAATTCTTCATCTTTCAAATTTACAAAATCAATATTTTTACTTTTAATAAGTTTAGCAAGCTCACGAGTCGTAATAACCGCATCTACATCTTTTATCCCATCTACCATATTTTGCTTTCTTTCAATTTCATCTTTTTTAGAAGTACATGGCATAACTGAAACATTAAATATTTTAGTTTTATCTAATTTTTCTTTTTCAGCGTAATAACTTTTTATTATAGCACCAAGCATTTGATGAGGACTTTTACATGAAGATACGTTACCTATAAGCTCTGGATAATACTTCTCAAGTAAATTAATCCAAGCAGGAGAACATGATGTAATCATAGGTAAAGTTTTATTTTCCTCAATTCTAGTTACAAGTTCTAAAGCCTCTTCCATAATAGTAAAATCAGCACCTGTATTCATATCAAAAGCTTTATAAAAGCCAAGACTTCTAAGAGCACTTACCATTTTACCAGTAACATTTTCTCCAATTTCCATATCAAACTCTTCTCCAAGAGCAGCTCTTATTGAAGGTGCAGTTTGCACTATTACTTTATAATTTTTATCACTTAGTTTTTCATTTATAATATCAAGTGAAGATTTTTCAGCCAAAGCCCCAGTTGGACAAACAAGTGTACATTGCCCGCAGCTAACACAGTTTACATCACTAATACATTTCTCATATGCTGTACCAACTTTAGAAGTAAAACCTCTTCCAGTTATATCTATTGCGCCTATACCTTCAACTTTCTTACAAACATTTAAACATCTTTTACACAAAATACATTTATTATTATCTTTTATTATGCAGTTACTTGATAAATCTATATCACGATTATTTTTTTCTCCAGTATATTTTTCATAATCAACACTGAGTATATTACAAAGTTTTTTAAGTTCACATTTTCCATCTCTTGGACAATTCATACAATCAAAATGATGATTAGACACAATTAATTCAAGCATATTTTGTCTAGCACATTTCACATCTTCTAAATCAGTATTTATAATCATACCCTCATACGGTTTTAAAGCACAAGATGCAGTTATTTGATTATTATTTTCATGTTTAACTAAGCACATTCTACAATCATTAGATTCATTAATATCTTTCAAAAAACAAAGTGAAGGAACAAAAATATTTAAGTTTCTTAATATTTCTAAAAGTTTTTTATTCTCATCAACTTCATAATTTTGTTGATTAATTACAACATTTACCAAAACTACACCTCCTTAATCGCACTAAATGGACAAGTATTTACACACACCTTACATTTAATACATTTACTTTGATCTATCACTCTTACTTCTCTTCCATCTCCAACAATCGCACTCTTCGGACATTTCTTTTGACATATCCCGCATCCTTTACAATCATCTTTAATAATTTCTATTTTCAAGTTACTCATGCACTCTCTGGCAAGACAAATTTTATCATTAATATGACTTACATACTCATCTTCAAAATACATTAAAGTACTAAGTACTGGATTTGGAGCACTTTGACCAAGGCCACAAAGACTAGTATTTTTAATCAAATTTGCAAGTTCTTTTAACTTTTCTAAATCTTCCATAGTAGCTTCAAATTTAATTATTTTATCTAGAATTTCTTGCATTCTTTTAAGCCCAATTCTACAAGGAGTACACTTACCACAGCTCTCATCAACTGAAAAATCAATATAAAATTTAGCAAGCGCCACCATACATTTAGTTTCGTCCATAACAATAAGTCCCCCAGAACCCATCATTGTGCCAATCTCTTTAAGCTCATCATAATCCATTTTAACATCTATAAGTTTATCAGGTATAATACCTCCACTAGGACCGCCTGTTTGCGCTGCTTTAAATTTTTTATTGTTTGGAATTCCACCCCCAATACTATAAATAATATCTCTAAGAGTAGTTCCTATCGGTACTTCAACAAGTCCATTATTTACAACATTACCACCTAGTGCAAATACTTTCGTACCACCTGATTTTTCAGAACCAAGTTCATTAAACCACTCACTACCATTAAGCACAATCTGCGCTATATTAGCAAGTGTTTCAACATTATTTATAATAGTAGGTTTACCAAAAAGACCACAAATAGCAGGAAATGGTGGTTTATTTCTAGGATGACCACGTCTTCCTTCAATAGACTCTAAAAGTGCAGTTTCTTCGCCACACACAAAAGCCCCAGCCCCAAGTCTAATTTCTAAATCAAAAGAAAAGTTACTTTCTAAAACATTTTCACCAAGAAAACCTTTATCATACGCATCTTTTATAGCAAGTTTTAATCTTTCAACAGCTTTAGGATACTCTCTTCTAACGTATATATAACCTTTACTAGCTCCTACTACATTTCCAGCAATAAGCATTCCTTCAATAACACTATGAGGATTTCCTTCTAAAATACTTCTATCCATAAAGGCTCCAGGATCTCCCTCATCTGCATTACATACAATATATTTTTCTAAAGAACTTTCTTTAAAAGCAGTTTCCCATTTTAATCCCGTTAAAAAACCAGCTCCACCTCTTCCTTTTAATTTAGAGTCTTTAAGCACATTAATTATACTTTCTTTATCATTATTATAAAGACATTTTTTAAAAGCTTCATAACCACTATTTTTTATATAATCTTCAACATTTTCTGGATTTATTTTACCACATAAATTTAAAACAACCCTTTTTTGTTTCTTATAAAAATTTTGTTCACTAAGTTTTTCTTTAATTAAGTTATCATAATCTTTAGTAAGTAATCTTTTAACAACTTGATTATTTTTAACGCCATCAATTATATCGGTGCAATCACTAACTTTAACACCTGAATAACAAATATTTGATGGAGACAAAATAACAAAAGGACCTTTAGAACATAATCCAAAACAACCGGTTTTAATAACATTTACATCTTCAAGTTTTTTGTTTTCAATAACTTTTTTAAGTTCATTAATTATTTCAAGTGACGCTGATGAAGAACACCCGGTATCATTACAAACTAATATTTCAATCATACTTCCTCCTGATTATTTTTAAGTTTATCTATTTCATTTTCTAGACTCTCACAAGTTGCATTACCATAAACCTTATCATTAATAGTAAATACTGGCGCCAAACTACATGCACCGACACATCTATTTTCTACAATACCAAATACTTTATCACTAGTTACCTCACCAGTTTTAATATTAAGTAAAGCTTCTAAATGACTACTAAGGTTTTTTGCACCTTTAACATAACAAGCAGTTCCCATACAAATTGATATACTATACTTCGCTTTAGGTTTTAAAGAAAATCTAGAATAAAAAGTAATAACACCATAGATATGAGCCATAGATACATTTAAATACTCACTTAATTCTTTTTGAATTTCAAGTGGTATATAACCAAAATTATCTTGTACTTCGTTTAAAATTTCAATTAAATTACTTTCAGTTTCATCATATTTTTCTTTAATTTTTTCTATAAATTGTTTATATTCTTCCATACTGCACTTCCTACTGTATTAAGTATATCAAAGTTTTACTAATTTTGAAATAAAAAAAGCTCTAAAGATTACTCTAAAGAACTAGTTCCATCTGCATAATTAATTTTTATACCTGGTTCATTATTATAAATATAAACACAAAATGATATACTATCATCTACTATACTTAGAGCTTCCATTAATACTCCGCTAGCAACTAAATTATCACCATTATAAATCGGAGTTACTCTATAAATTACTGGATTATTTGTCTCTTTAATATAATCTGCAACCATATTTTCAAAAGGAAGCATTCCATCAACATTAAATGATCTAGTACCAGTAATTAAATTTTCTTCATTTGCATTTTCTCCAGTTAACTGAAACCCAATTAAATGGGCTCTATTATATAGATATTTTCCAGATACAATATCATACTCTATACTTTGCCATCCACTAGGCTTAACACTAGATATACTTTCTCTATCTTCAGTCGGCATTAAACTTTGATCAATTTTAGCAAATGCCACCCCTGCTCTACCTAAAGAATCAAGGGGAGCATATTCTTCAAAAACACTTAAATTTTTATCTTCATCTGTGAAAAAAGGAACATTTTCATTAACAACTGCGTAAGCATTACCACTGTAAACAGGAATACTATCTAAGTTTATATACTGAACATTACTATGATTTAAATCACTATTACCATTTACAAACTCATCAATAGTATCTTTAATTTCACTACCACTTGGAATATATTCTTCTATATCCGAAAAAGAATATGACCCTTCAAAAAATACAATCGCCCCAGCTATTAAAGCAACTAATAAAACACTAATTTTTTTCTTCATCTCTACCTCTTATATACTTCTTTTGTTATTTTTTCATGTGATTTACCTACAAACTCATAAATACTTTCCAAAGAAAAATCTTCTAAATTAATCTTCAGTTTTAAATCACTTGGATAATCTCTATTAAACTTATAAATAATAATTTCAGTTATATCTTCATACTCTTCTAAACTATTATTTTCATTAAAATAATAAGTATCTAAAACAAACTCATCACTAACTATAATCTCATTATCATAATTATAAGACAAAAACATCTTATGTGAATAATCATTCATAGATAACTTAACATTCATATTTTTAATATCATCAATAATTTTCTCATCTTTACTAAGTCTCTTCTTAAAAAACATTAAACCCTTATTATTTTCAATACAAGTAACAATCTTCATACCTTATCACCTTAAAAATTATATCATTTAAAAAGTAATAATAATAGTCTTTTTACATTTTTTTGACAAATAAAAAATGCCATATTAGCATTAATTATTTTTAAAGTGTTTATAAACACGAACTCTGTAAAATGGGTCTAACTTAGAAACTTCAGCCGAAAGCCTAGCAGCAATATCGTTTTCATATTGATTTACATATGCTCTAAACGCTTTAACTTCAGGATAATTTCTTACATCTATATCTAAAGGAATGTGTATTCTAGAATCTAAATGTGACCCAAATGGATCATAAGAAAGTTTATAACTTGATGTAGCAGTAACTCTTCCACTGAATTTATTTTTATTTAATACATCAACACCATCTCTATTAATTACAGAACCATAATATTGACTTACTCTAGTTGCTTCCTCAAAAAAGTTTTGTAAAGCATCTGGATTACTTTGCATCATTTCACTAATTGCTTGATCATTATCATAAAATGATTTAATGTAACCATTATCAAAATTATAAGTTGCTTCTTTATCAAACTTCGAATAATTAAAGTATGCTAAAAGTTTAGCATTTATCGCAGCTTGAAAACTAGCAGTTTCTAAAGTAACAGATTTATGACTATCAGAAAATAAAAACGAAATATTAGAATCTTGAATAAATCTAACACTTGCAAGCAAGTTTTTAAGTTCATCGTATTTTTCTCGTAAACTAAACTGATTTAATTCTTCACTAAGTATTTGTTTTAAATATAGCATACTAATTTCATCTACTGAATTATCTACTACATCTTTATCTAAAATCCTTTCATATTCACACTTTGTTTTATTAATGCGCTGAGTACAACGCAATCTTTTTTCATTTGTACTAATTAATTTCATATTTCTCCTCGGAGCAGTATTGTATCACAGATGCAACAAAATTGCAAAAAAATAACACAATTTCTTGTATTATTTTTTTAGATAGTTAAGAACTCTACC
>CAYJKL010000030.1:0-3222 GCA_964370755.1 uncultured Muribaculaceae bacterium | reverse complement strand
CAAAAAAATAACACAATTTCTTGTATTATTTTTTTAGATAGTTAAGAACTCTACCTCTATAATGATCAGGCAATTCTTTTATATTAATTGGAATTCTCTTAGAAACATTTTCTATATGATTATTAAAAAATGGTTTTAAGTAATCAGATTGACTATCTAGCGCTTCTTGCAAATAAGGTGACGCAGTCAAACCAAGTACAGTATTTTCATCTAAATATGGATAAAATAACGATAAGTTAAGTGGTCCAACTCTTGATGAATTAATACTAGGTATAAGTAATTGATTTTTTGCTATTCCACAACCAAAATTATCTGCTACTTTTCCAGTTTCTTCGAATAAATCTAAAATTAACCCTTCATTAGAGTTTATAACTCTATTTATATCTTTATCTCTAATATATTTTGAAGTAACAATATTATTTTCTTCTTCATATAATGAACATACATTATCAGTTAAAACAACTATTGGTGACAAAATTTTAGCTAAAATATCAGATCTTTTACTAACCGCTCTAATAACTGCATTCTTTTCAGTTTCATCAGCATGTATAGTAAGATTTGCATCAAAGATATTTTCATCATTAAGTAAAACATTTACTACTGCATCAACTTTTTCACTAAGTGAAAATAAATTAAGTTCATCATCAAGAATACTTTTAAGCGAAAACAAACTTATTTTATCTATACTACTTTTTACAACATCCTTATCTAAGATTCTTTTTAAATCATCGATAATTCTACTAGATATTACCTCTACTTCTTTCTTTGAATATTCAGTCTTAACACATACTTCGCTAGACATATTTCGTGCAGACGCAATATTTTGAACTCCTTTATAATTATAATTTGACATAAGTTTTCCTCCTGATTAAATATAATAATGCATACATAACTAAAAAGCAATACTATTTATCATAATTCACTTTATAAACTAAATCACTAGAGTTTATCACTTCTTGTAAAAAAATAGGTTTTAAATCATAATTTGATAATTCATTTATTAAAACCCACTCATAATATTCATAATTATCATCTTTATTTTCAATATTTTCAAGAATATTTTTATTTAAATACTTATCATCTAAAACAACAAACTCGTTAATTATAAGTATTTCATGTCTTTTTTTATTATCAAATTTCGAATCAAAGAAATTTTCTATAACAGCTCTTACTTTAACAAATTTTATATCAGCACCTACTTCTTCTTTAAACTCTCTAATCGAAGCCTCTATAGATGACTCTCCTATAGCACATTTACCACCAGGTAAAGTAACATGATCAAACTTCGTACTTTTCTGAACTAATATTTTGCCATTACTTAGTATTAAAGATGCTACTCTATAAACAAAATTTATATCATTTCTTTCAATTTTAATATCCATTATTTTCTACCTTTCATATACTCTTCTAAAATACTTTTATCTCTTAAAACAATAAACTTAGTATGATATAAATTTTCATATGAACTTGCTACTAAATTATCAAAAGATTTACTAATTTTATCATAAGCCTCATTTATATCAAGCCAAAGAAGTCTAGCTCCTTCATCTATTTCTTTATCAGTAAGATTTAAATGTTTTGAATCATCTTCAACTACAGATTCAAAAACATGTGAAATTTGAACAAAATTATCACTACTTCTATATTCCTCAGTAATACCAAGTTTTCTAACAATTTTAACAACACACCCAGTTTCTTCTAATACTTCTCTTAAAAAACCATTTTCAAAAGTTTCACCTTCATCTACCCCACCACCAATAAGTTTATATTCATTTTTTAAAACTTTATGTAAAATAGCAATCTTTCCGTCATTTCTTAAAACAATACCTCTAGCACCTATTCTTTTTTCTGGATTATCAAGTTTTATCAAAGGTAAACCAAAATTTTCATTAGTAATCAACACTTTAAACATAATACCCACCTTTCATTTAAATTTATTATAGCATATTTAAAATATATTTGTTATAATTAAGGCATGAAGAAGAAGTTATTTATTTACATTTTAATTGTAATTATGGTTTTAATACCTATTATTTGGTTTTTGTTTTATTATGATAATGATGATATTATCGTACTTAATGATTATGTCAGTTATGAAAAAAATATGGAATTTGAGTACTACGAAGAAATAAATTTAAAAGATATTGTAACACTTGATAATGCAAAACTTGAAGATGAAAATGAGTTAATAAACACTACTAAACTAGGAGAAATAAAATACACGTTTATTTATATTAAAGATGAAGAAAAATATAAAGGAGAAATAATATATAACGTAATTGATACAACTGCGCCACTTGTTTTATCAGCTGGTGCTTACTCAGTAACTGTTGGAAATGAAATAGACTTAGAAACTAGAATCTTATGCGCAGATAATCACGATAAAAGACCATCTTGTAAAGTAACTGGTGATTATGACATAAACACAGTAGGAACATATAATTTAGTTCACACAGCAACTGATGAAGCAGGAAACAAAACAGTAAATGACATAACTCTTACAGTAAAAGAAAAGAGCACTACTACTACAACACCAAGTACACCTACTCCAATATACATGGAAGATGTTATAAAAGAACATAAAAATGAAAATACAAGAATCGGACTTGATGTATCAAAATGGCAAGGCGAAATAGACTTTGAAAAAGTTAAAGAAGCCGGAGCAGAATTTGTAATTATAAGAATTGCCTGGGGCTACAATGATGAAGGTGAAAACGTAATAGATGAGTACTTTGAAGCAAATTTAGAAGGTGCCAAAAAAGCAGGTCTAGATGTCGGATTATATTATTATAGTTATGCAAACAGTGTAAAAGATGCTAAAGCACAAGCACAGTGGATTGTAGATACCCTTGATGGAGAAACTTTAGAACTTCCTATATCATTTGACTGGGAAGAATGGTCAAATTTTAATTCATATAATTTAAGTTTAACAGACCTTAACAATATGGCACTTAAATTTATAAACGTTGTTGAAGAAGCTGGTTATGAAGGAATGAATTATGGAAGTGCAAACTATCTAAGAAATATGTGGTACACTAAAGATGATTATAAAACATGGCTAGCACATTATACAAGTAGTACTAACTATGAATATGACTACTATATGTGGCAACTTACTCAGTTTGGTAAAATTGATGGAATAAACGGCGATGTAGATATAAATGTTTTATATTTAGACTAAAAAAAAGCGAAATCAATCGCTTTTTTTTAGTGTATATATCA
>CAYJKL010000029.1:0-11156 GCA_964370755.1 uncultured Muribaculaceae bacterium | reverse complement strand
GTAACATTAGAAGTGTCAAAATTAGATAAATCTATAGCGCTTGTTGAACTTTCAAACATATTTTTCATATTAGTAGCGCTTGACGTATCAAGTTTAGATAAATCAAATTTTGCTAAATTTGTTCCATAAAACATATAACTCATATTGGTTACTTTACTAGTATCTAAATTTCCTAAATTTAAAATATTAGTTCCAGTAGATTGATAAAACATGCCTTGCATATTAGTTACTTTACTAGTATCTAAACTAGAGAAATCAAAACTATCAATATTAGACCCTTCAAACATGTAACTCATATCTGTTACTTCGCTGGTATCTAAGTTACTTCTATTGATTGTTGTTGCTGCTACATTATCAAACATAGACTTCATATTTGTAACGTTTGATGTATCGAATCCAGATATATCAATTGTGCTTAGTTCTGATTGCTCAAACATTGAACTCATATTTGAAACATTTGAAGTATCAAAACTACTCATATCAATAGTTGTTGCATCAACTCCATAGAACATATAACTCATGTTCTTGGCATTAGTTGTGTCTACTCCACTAAGGTCAATACTACTTGCAGTACTATTATGAAACATATAACTCATATCATCTACATATGTAGTATTAATATTATCTGATAAATTAATTGTATCTACATTTTTAAAATAAGTTTTATTACTTGCACCTGCATCTCCATAAAATACTACATCACCATTTGCTTGTACATGTAGTATCCTACCATCAGTTGCATGGTCTTCAATATACGCTACAACTTCTTCAGAACCAGTATTTGCAGATACATCCCATTTTAAACTTGCTGTTTCATAATCGGCTGATTTAACATTTGAAAATTTCATTTCATCAATTACAGGAGAACCAGTCCCTGTTACAGATGCAACTGCTGTACTAAATGTTGTTGGTGGTACTATTTCATTTAATGTTACATTTTCTCTTTGATCAAGGATGAAATTAATATCCATACTTTTACCGGCATTAGCCGCTTGGTTTGTAGCGAGATTTATATAAGATACTTTTATTGTCCAATCTTCTGTTGTTCCTGTTACTGAATCAGTGCTTGCTATTGCTTCATCAAGTCTAATATCAAATCTACCAATTATACTAGTAATATCAAATCCTGTAGTAGTATTTCCTTGGTTATCAGATACTGTTACATAACTAAGACCTGTTATACTTGTCACTTTAACTCCAGTAGGATCAGTTATTTCCACTATAATTTCCGGTGTTTTTTCAGGTGTTGTATAAGTAAAGTTATTTGCATTTATATTTAAATAGACATTATAATTAGCTGCACTATTATTAGTAGTTTCACTTGCTATTAAAGTTGCAGTAGCAGTACTACTTCCTGTTACATTACCGCCACCTTCTGCAAGTGTTACTTCATTTAAAAGTAAGTTAATCGGGTCACCTTCATCAAATATTAATTTCTCAGTTCTAGATGCTGTTACATTTACATCTGTGTTCGCACCAGGTCCTGCACCTCCAGCAAAATATGCATATGTAAGGGATAAAGTCCCTACTAAAAGTACTCCAATTGCAATAAGTAAAAACTTCTTATGTTTTTTTATCATGATTTAGTCTCCTTTATGATATATAAATTTTATCAAATTTCCGAAATAATTTCAAGCAAAAAAAAATCATCAAGCAACGCTTGATAATTCTCTAACCATGTCTTTATTTTGTTCTAGAACTAGTTTTTCTTTTATATAAAACAATATTTTTCTTTGGTCTGCTCTATCTAGTTTATTAAATAGTGCTAAAACCTTGTATGTTTTTCCATTTATTTGTCTTTTTAAGTCGTTTCCAGTAGCATAACATTCTATATCTAATACTGTTTTAAACTCTATAAGAAGTTTTTCAAGATTAGTTTCATAAGCTTCTTTGTGTTTATTTATAGCAGCAAATACACCATTATATATTTTATTACAAAATGCTTTGTCTGTTATATTATCTTCAAGTAATTTACTTAAATCAAAATCTTTAAAAGTATCACTATAAATTACTTTATGTCTACTTGTATTTTTTTTATTTACATCTCTTATTAAACGAATTTCTCCATCTAAATAGTCAGTTGGAACTACATTTTTTTCTTCAATTAATTTTTTTAATTCTTCTAAAGTAAATTTAGCAGTAAATGTATCTATATTTACTAAACTAGATAAAGTAATATCGGTTTTATTTCCTAAATCTTCGATATTAATTACTTTAAAATCACCAGGTTGTCTTTCAATTATTAGATGATATATACTCACACTTTCCATATTATCTCCTTCACCGCAGTGGGAAAAATATTATATCATATTTTCGCGCATATAGCAATATTATTTCTATATAAAGGAAAAATATGGACAATACATTTAAAATTAAAAAAGTAACAAACCCTTTCTTAAAATTTATGAAAAATAGTGATAATTTTAGTAGCAAGTATAAACTTTATAAAAACACTAATTTTTTTCATACATTTTTAAATACTGATAGTATTGATATAGTAGCAGTTAACGAAAAAAATCATGTTATTTATAGATACGAAAATGCCCCTAAAAATATTGTTTGTGAAGTTAGAAATCCCAAAGAAAAAACTAGCATTTTAGTTTTACCTAAACGTGCTAGTTCTCATATGCGTATTGGTGATATATTAACCTTTGAAGATAAATATGAATTCTAAAATTCTAACTTCATCTCCTGGTTTAGCACCAGCTTTTTCAAGTGCATCTTCTACACCCATTTTATTAAGTTTACGAGCAAGTCTTCTTACTCCTTCTGATTCATTTAATTTAGTCATTTTAAGTAATTTTTCAAGTTTAGCACCAGTTACTACCCAGCCTGAACCTTCTCTTTCAACTTTAAAAGCATCTTCATTTTTATATTCAAACAATATATAATCTTCAAATTCTTCTTTTTTAAACATATCTTCAAGTGGTATTTCGTCTAGTAAATCAGCAAGTCTTTTTAGAAGCTCATCAATATTAAAATTATTAATTGCACTTATTTCAAAAACTTCTTTATCTGGAAATTTCTCTTTAAATAGTTTTAAATTATTTTCAGCATCAGGTAAATCCATTTTATTAGCAATTACAATTTCTCTTTTAATCATCAGTTTATTATCAAATTTATCTACTTCGCCTCTAATGATTTCATAATCTTCAATTGGATTTCTACCTTCCATAGCACCCATGTCTACAACGTGAGCAAGTACTCTAGTTCTCATTGCGTGTTTTAAGAATTTATCCCCAAGACCAATACCATCTGATGCACCTTCGATTAAACCTGGTAAATCTGCCATTACAAATGTTCTGTAATCTGCTAATTTTACTACTCCAAGATTTGGTGAAAGAGTTGTGAAGTGGTATGCTGCTATTTTAGGTTTAGATGCACTTACTACTGATAAAAGGGTACTTTTACCAACACTTGGCATTCCAACTAGTCCAACATCTGCTAAAACTTTAAGTTCAATTTTTAAAATTCTTTCTTCTCCTGGCTCTCCTTTTTCACTAAATGAAGGCGCTGGATTATCATGAGTAGCAAATGCTTTATTTCCTTTACCACCACGGCCACCTTTAGCAACTATATGTGTTTGACCATCTACTGTTAAATCACATAAAACTAAATTAGTTTCAGCGTCATATACAATAGTACCTATTGGCACTGGGACATATACATCATCTCTACCTTTACCGTACATATTAGAACCCTTACCGTGTTCTCCTCTTTCTCCTCTGATAGTTTTTTGATATCTAAGATCAAGAAGTGTAGTTATATTTTTATCTACTTTAAAGATAATGTCAGATCCTCTACCTCCATTACCTCCATCAGAGCCTCCCATAGCAACGTATTTTTCACGGCGAAAAGAAGTACATCCATCTCCACCTGCTCCTGCTACAACTTTTAAACTAAGTTCATCTACAAACATTTTTATCAACTTCCTTTCTAGTATTATAACATACTTTTATTTTTATTTGTTATAAAAAAAGAGTATACTACTTAGTTTCGTATACACTTACTTTTTTATTTTTTCTTCCGCTTCTTTCAAATTTAACAATACCATCAATTAAAGCAAATAATGTATGATCTTTTCCCATACCTACATTTGTTCCAGGATAAATTTTTGTTCCTCTTTGACGATAAATAATTGAACCAGCAGTTGCAAATTGTCCATCAGATAATTTTGCTCCAAGTCTTCTACCAGCTGAGTCTCTTCCGTTATCAGTTGATGATTGACCTTTTTTATGGGCAAATCTTTGGATATTTAAATTAATAAATAACATTTCTTATTCTCCTTTACTAGTTTTTAAATTTTTAGGATACTTAGATTCTAATTCTTTTAGTAGTGTAAACATATTATCAATTAATATATTAACTTCTTTACTTTCTTTAAATATAGTAATAATCATCTTATCACCATTATCAATGAATTCTACTGCATCTGTATCAAAACTAAATATTCCATTTACTGTAGTATAAATTATACTTGAAACACTTGCACATACAATGTCTTTACCATAATCAGCAAAGTTTGCATGACCAGTTACCTTGATAACTTTACCAACTTGATTAATTTTAATCATATTAATTAACCATTAATTTTTTTGATTTCAAGTGCAGTATATGGTTGACGATGACCTTGAGTTTTACGATATTTTTTCTTAGGTTTATATTTAAACACTTTTATCTTTTTCCCACGACCATTTTTTACAACGTTACATACAACAGTAGCACCTTCAACGTAAGGAACACCTGCTTTACCATCTACTAATAATACTTTATCAAAAGTAATATCAGATCCTGCTTCAACATCAAGTTTTTCAACATAAATTTTGTCTCCTTCAGAAACGTAATATTGTTTTCCACCTGTTTCGAATATAGCTTTCATTTCATACCTCCTCTATTTTTTAAGTCGCGCCCTGAAGGTGAGTAAACTCTTATAACCTTTTTAGTGCGGTTTTAATAAAATGAATTAAAACATGTTTATTTTACCAAAAAAAAGACAAACTGTCAAACAGTTTGGCTTAATTTAAGTTATTTTATTACAGCTCTAGCACCTTTGTAATCGTAGTTATGATAATATACAACAGTTCCTGGAGAAACCGTATCATGTGTACCATCTGAAGCTTTCACTCTATAAGATATTTTCCCTGTGATATTATCGTAATACTCAATAGCGTCTACTTTAATAGTTATTATTACTTCGCATGTGTCAGGATCAATTTCCAATAAATATTTTTCATTTATAGTTGGCTCAATCAATGTACAAAATAGTGATTTATCTTCTGGATCTATAAATTTTTCCTCGATTCTTGCTTCAGACTGAATTTGAGATATTTTTAGTAAACCAGTTGCTCCAGAAATATTTGAAACTATATTGGTTCTAATGTAGTATGGTGCTATATTTATTGGGCCTTCGAGATTTAACCGTTTTACTATGTTATTGTTATTTAAATTATTACTTACTCTTACTGTATCGGTGGTAGAACTTCCAAAATTTATGTGATCGCTAACTCCGCTTACATTTCCGCTAGTAGTAATAGATTCTGTCACTCCAGTATTATAAGGAAAAGTATCTGTAGCAACATTATTAGTTATGCCATATGAACTTTTTGAAAGTATATTTAGCGCGGAAGTTTCATTGGTGTTTATTAATGTCACTTCATTATCTCCAATTATATTAAAGACTGAGTGTATATCAAGATTGTTTATTAATTTTCCATATTCAATACTCTCGCTAGGCAACTCTACTCCATCAAAAAAATATGGTGTTTCGTTATACATATATGCATTTTTTCCTGGTAATGAATATAGCATTTCATTTTTTGTTTCATCAAACTGAGCACTATTATCTTCAGTGCTTAGTAGGTACTTAGATATCCAAAAGCCTTCTATTTCCTCTCCACTTTCAGTGGTAAATGCTGGATGAGTTAGAAATTCGCCATTTGCTCCACTTCCAGTTGATTTAGGTGTTGATGCACTTTCTAATTCAACAGTTGTACTTCCGTCTGCATTTGTATAATATTTATACCTTGGTATCCATACATAATAGCCTTGTATGTCATTTTCAGAAACCTCGGTACCATAATTGCTATCTGAGTAACTATTAGTAGTGGTTAAAACGGCATTTGCCCAAACTTTGTTTTCATAATCTGAATATTCTGGATCTATTCTACTTATTGTTTCATTAGATCCATCTGTGTTTACCTTAACTGGAACAAGTGAACTATATGTATCTGGCACTACTCCAGTTATTTTATTTGCTCTAAGAATAAAATCTGTTGACATTTTTTTATTTGCATTTAAAGATTGATTTGAATCTAAATTTACAAATGTTACTCTCACAGTCCAATCTTCTTCTACTGTTTGACCACTTGTACCACTAATTTCTTCATCTTCTTTTAGCCTTATTAAGCCATCATATGTTGTTATATCAAAACCGGAAATAGTTTCGCCACTAACTGCATCTACTGCACTTACATAATCTAAACCATCTAAACTAGTAATATCTCCGTTTGGCCCAGTTATTGATAGTATTATTTCTGGTTTTTTTTCGGGAGTTGTGTATATAAATGTATTATTTTCTATAAAAAAGTATGCCTGGTAGTATTTTGTTTCACTTGCTACTGCATTTGCAACAAAAAGGGTTGCTGTTGAAGTAGTACTATCACTTATATTTCCTCCACCCTCAGTTACATTACTAGGATTTAAATTAAGGCTTATTGTGTTACCTTTTGAAAATGAAAGTTTAGTAACTGCTTCACCTGTTATATTTATGTCAGTGTTTGCTCCAGAGCCTACAATACCTCCAAAATAAGCATAAGTAATACTTAATGTAGCTACTAGTAGTACACCAATAATAATAAGTAAAGTCTTTCTATATTTTTTTATCATCTTAACCTCCGGTATGACATATATGTTTTATTGTAATTGATTTAACTATTTTGATTTTATTTAATAACAGCCCTTGCGCCTTTATAGTTATTGCTAGTTATTTCCACAGTGACAATAACATCTTCTGAGTATAGGCCAGTTCCGGTATCTTTTACATAAAAAATTAAGTCCTCTGAATAAACTACGCCTCCATAATAGTTATTAGAAATTTTTGGAGTTAGTTCAAATTTTCCTGTATCTTTATCCATATTTATTTCACTGAAAATTGAATCGCTACTATTAATAACACTGGATTCAATATAGTGTTCAAGCACACTCCCGTAGGGAGAGTTGCCTGCAAATTGACCTGAAATAAGTTCTTTATATAGTAAATTTATAGTACCACTACCAAATACGCTTGCGTACCCACTTATATTACTATCAAAAAAAGTAGTAACGTACCCTATTGGTGGCAATGTATCAGTTATTTGTATAGTGTTGTAACCCTTCTTTGTATTGTTAATTTTATTTGACGAACTGTTACTGCCAAGAGTGATGTAATCATACACTCCACTTATATTACCATTAGTTGTAATACCTGTTGTAGTTCCTGTTATATATGGAAATACATCAGTAGCAACTGAATTATCTATGCCATACGGACTATTTGCTAATACATCTACTGCCTGGGTTTCCAAATCTGTAGCAACAGTTTGTGGGTAATTATAGCTAGAAAGTGCTATATTTGCTACATCAACAAAATTTGTTTTTTCACTTTCGAATAACGTACCATAAGTATCATAATAACTTATATCATTATACATGTACGCATTATTCCCTGGTAAAGAATAAAGCATTTTTTTATGCCCAAGCTCATATTGTGTACTATTATCTGCAGTACTTAGTAGGTACTTAGATACCCAAAAACCTTCTATTTCTTCTCCACTTTCAGTAGTAAATGCTGGATGAGTTAGAAATTCGCCATTTGCTCCACTTCCAGTTGATTTAGGTGTTGATGCACTTTCTAATTCAACAGTTGTACTTCCATCTGCATTTGTATAATATTTATATCTTGGTATCCATACATAATAACCTTGTACGTCATTATTATCTACAGTTGTTCCAGCGCCTGCGTTTAAGTATTCATCTCTAGTTGCATCAGTTGTTAGAACTGCATTAGCCCATATTTTATTTTCATAATCTGCATAAGATAAACTTTGCGAACTAGATGTCGTGCTGCTTCCATCTGATTCTACTTGAACAGGCACTAGAGCATCATAAGTATCTAGAGCAATTCCATTTACCATTTCCTTTTTTAACATGAAATCAGTAGTTAATTTTTTGCTCATGTTGTCACTTTGGTCAGTTGTTAAGTTTACAAATGTAATTGTTATTGTCCAGTCTTCAGTTATTGTTTCAGTTGCAAGACCCGTTATTTCTTCGTTTTCCTTTATTCTAAGTACTCCAGTAAATGTTGTAATATCAAATCCACTTATAGTGTCTCCTGTTACAGCATCTGTAGAACTAACATATTTAAGACCCGCCAAACTTGTAACGTCACCATTTGGTCCACTTACAGTTAAAATCATTTCTGGTTTTTTATCTGCAGTTGTATACTCGAAAGTATTTTCAGTAACTTCAAAATACACATGATAATTCTCGGTAACGCTTGGTGCTGTTTGTGCAACGTAAAGTTTTGCAGTAGACGTTGTTGTTCCAGTTACGTTGCTACCACCTTCAGTTAATGTCTTAGGATTTATCTCAAGACTTATATCGTCTCCTTTTATAAATTCTAATGAAGTTGGTAAATCTGATATGATATCTACATTAGTAGTAGCACCATCTCCAACTATACTATCAAAATACCCATATGTAATTGTTAGTGTTATAACTAGTAAAGCACCTACAATTGTTAGTAAAGAATATCTTAATTTTTTGTTCATTTTATTGTCCTTTCATAAAGAAATAAGTAAGCACTGCTTATTATTAACTGTACTCTCTATACTATAAATATTACCATATTTATGGATTTTATTCAATAAAAAAAGCATTATCACGAATGCTTTTTTACTTTCTTAAAATTATTTATTATTTCTGAGAAATTAATTTCTTCTTTTTTACTATATAATGAACTTAAATTAAATGCATGCATCATATTAACTAGACTTTCTCTATTTTTTCTAGTAAACCATACTCTATCTTCAGAAGTACACTGAATTGCTCTTATTGTGTCATTTACATGTGTATTTAAAATAGTGCTAGTTCCTAGTATTAGTCTTATATTAGAAGAATCTATATAATCACTAGAGATGAAACTTCCGTCATAATCAATAACGTTATTTATATCACAGAACTCTTCTATTTTGTCTTTAATTATTATTTCAGTTTCTCCTGATTTAATAGTTTTAGAACCTGATATATCTTTAATTTGTGTTCTAAAATTCATTTTATTTTTATAAGGCATATCTTCTAAAATAACACTAGATGACATAATTTCATTGTAATATTTATTTATGTATGACTGCGCTATACTACTATCTAATAAAATCATAAAATTCATATTAAATCTTTTTAATAATTTAACTTTCTTTTTTTCTAATTCTTTACTATCTATAGAATCACTTAGTAATTTAAAATATTCTCTTATATCACTTTTAAGAGTATCTGTTAAATTAAATTCAAAACCAAAATTTTTTGATTTTTCTTTAATTATACTATAGGCACTATATACTTCTTTATTACTAAGTAAATATAAATTATCCATAATTTTTTCTTTATATGAAGTAATTTTCATTTCATCTTTTTCACTTCTTAACTCAGATGCTATAATTTTTCTAGTTATACTAGGAAGTTTTCTTTTATCACTACGTTCCTTTTCTTTCATAAATATTTTGCGTTCATTTAATAAAAGTTGATACTCTAGTGCTGCTGGATATAACTCTTTGTACTCACTATGATCATACAATGCTACCCATTTTTCAAATGTAATATTTTTATTAGTTAAAACTCTTTTTATATCATCAAGAAGAGTTTCATAACTAGCTACTTCTTCTCCTAAGTTATGTAAATATTTATCACACTTATCAAAATAATCTTCACTAAATTTATTTACAAAAGATTTTATTAAATATATATCATAGTCACACATTTTTCTATCTTCTGCTAGTACTTTAATATAATTAACGCTATTAAGAAAATCTTGAATAAACATTGTGTTTTTAAATGGTTTTACATCAGTTAATCTAACATTACCACAACTACTTATGATAGTTTTATTAAGTACTAGATAATCTTTGTAAAGGTCATCTAAACTTTCAGAAAATACTTTTTCACTTAAAAGTTTACTTTTAAACTTAGAAATTCTTTTAATAAAATCAGCCATATTTTTAGTAAGTTCAAATACTCCACTTGGATACTTTTTGTATTCTGAAAGTTTTTTTCTTATAGTGTAAACTTGAGCAAATACTTCAGGATTAATTTTAGCTTTGGAAACACTATTTAAAGTAACGTTACCTAACTTTTCAAGTTGATTTACGGTTAAAGTTATACTAAAATCATAACTATTTTCTATTCCTAAGTCTAGTGCATTTTTAAAATATAATTCGTCTAAATGTTTTAGTAAATCAAATGGTAAACTAAATTTTGAAAACTGAGTTTTTAATATAGTAAACTCATCTAAATACTCAATATTAGCATTAGATTGTAATAATTCTTCAAATTCTTCAAGTTTATTTTTACCTTCTTCTAAACAAATATTGTATTCTGCAAGTAAGAAAGGATCTAGTATGTAATTTATACTAGTGTCATTAATTAAATCACTAAATTTTTTATATACTTTAAGAAGTTCTAAATATCTTTTTTTACTTGTAAAATAAGTTTTATAATTAACTGAACTAGGACAACCTTTTTTATTTAAATTTTCTAAAACTAAGAATAAATTACTAAAAGATTCTCTTAAATTAGTTTTATATCCGGATACTCTATGTTTGCTTTCCATGAATTTTTTACTAACACCTAGATATAAATTATATCTATCGTGTAATAATTCAAAAGATACTGATAAATTTGGATTTGATTTTAAATCCAAAATATTTATTTTATTACTATAAATATAATTTTCTAAACCTTCTCCAGTATTTATAATGTTTCTTACTCTATCTACAAAAGAAACATCATTATAACTAGATAAATCATCTATTTTATCTAAATCACTTGCTTCTAAAATAAATCCATTCATAAAAAAATTGATTTTTTCGTGTATACTTTCCATAATATCCCCCTAATAACTAGAA
>CAYJKL010000028.1:0-11394 GCA_964370755.1 uncultured Muribaculaceae bacterium | reverse complement strand
ACCACCTGCATTTATGTGGTTAGATAAAACTATTACATCTTCCCCATCACCATAAAAACTTTGAACAATATCTGTCCTAGTATTAGGATCAAGTGTAGTATCTCTTGTTCTAGTCATTGCAGCATCAATATCCATATCAGCAAGCCTATCATAAATATACTCACTTATCTTAAGAGTATATTCTTTCTCAGTAATACCATTACCAACTGCTCCTGGATCATCTCCGCCATGACCCGCATCTATTACAACTTTTTTAGCCATTTAAAATCACCTATATTAATATATGTTATAGGTGATTATTTGCTATAATATTTCAGGAACAAATACTTTCACGTTACCCAAAATATCTACTTCATTATTATTTCTATTAAAAATTAGAGCACCATCATCATGAATACCATAAACAATTTTACCCTTTTCATTACTTAAACGTTGAAGCTTATTTAAATACATTTTATTATTAACTGTATGAACATCAAAATAAAATTGATCATCTATAATTCCAACACCATCATAAAATGCAAAATATTTATAAAAATTATTTTTAGCAGTTATAAAATATCTCTTAAGCAAAATTTCAGCTCCAGCACTTTCTCCTAAAATAATACCCTTATAATTCTTTAAAACATATAAGAGTTTTGTATCATGAATAATTTTACTAAAAAGCATTTCTGGATTTCCTCCAGGAATCACTAGCAAATCAGAAGTATTAATATATTTTTCAAAGTCTACATTACTATAACAATCTAGAACCATTATATTACTTTCTATTACACCCAACTCTTTTAAAGGGTTAACATATTTATTATATCTCTTCTCTCCTACTTTAAAATAATCATTATTAAACCTAACTGAATCTATTTCAAAAGGAAAAGCCCAAGGCATAATTACAATTTTACTATTCTGATTAATATATTTTCTTAAAAAAGATCTATATAAATCAAATGATTTATCTATTTTACTAACAAGCACACTATACATAATTACCCCTACCCATTTTTTTCATAGTTCTAATATTTTGTTGCATATTCATACCACTTACAAACATTTTTTTTAGTATATCTTCAGCACATTCATTTTTTCGAATTATTTCTAAACAATCATTTTTAAGTATTTCATATAAACTATTCAATCTACTATCATTAGCGTTATAAAGATATTTTAAAATACTATCCGATAAATAACAATCCTTTTGACCCCATTTTAATTGATATAAAATAAATAACTTTTTATACTCTGCCAAAGACTTTTTATAATACGTTTCAAATGACAAGTTATCTCTTTCAAGTAAATAAGGCGTTGCAATAAAAATTAAATTTTTATCACATGTCATCTTAGATAAATAATTTATTACATAAAGATTAAATAGTTGATGATTACTTGCTACTATAATTTGATTGTTTTGATAAAACAAACTAAACCACAAGCTCCACAAAAAATCTATATCGATATTATAACTTTCTCCATTTAAAATAATACTATAGCCTGTATCTCTAGTTTTAGAAACCAGCAAATCAAGTCCTTTATACTTTAATGAAAACTCTTTCATTTCTTTTTCTAAGAAATCAGGAAATATTTTAATAGAATCATCAACACAAGAAATAAGCTCTAAACATAACACTGATTGATTAACTTTTATAGCAGTACTATTACAATTATTACAAATTGGATACCCATTATCTATTCTATACAATTTACCATTATTATTTATGGTATGAGATAAGCAATCAACCATTCCACAGTTACAAATATTTTTTTCTTTCTTCTTTATTTTAATTATACCTATACTAACAAGTTCATAAACTTTATTTAATAAAAACTCACTAACATTTTCGTCTATAATAGTATTTCCTCTAGTAAGTCCCCCACTTACTAAATCCTGCTTATACCTATCAATATAAATATCTTTATTTTTATAAGTATTCATAGTATTAATACCAACAAAATTTGAGCATTCAAATAAATCACCAACCACATTACTTATTGTAGGAGCTATCATCATACCAACACTAGTACTTTCCTGTGGTTTAATCGGTAATGTCGAAATAATCAAATCTTCTTTATTTATATTCATTATTAATCCTCTCCAATATTTCTCTACACTTTATAATTACATTTTCAAACACTTTATAATCACTATCTAAATCAGATAAATAAAACTCCTTATATTCACCACAAAATTTTTCTTTACTATAACTTAAGTTTTCTCTAGAACTAAAGTTTAATTTTAGCTTACTAGACAAATTTTCAACTCTATCAACAAACCATATATACTTATAAATACTATTTTTCAAATCTACAAAATCTAAACCAAATTTATCTATCAAATAATTATTTTCTAAAACATCACAAACATTTAAATCATCTTTTTTATATTCCAGACAATTAATAACTAAATACATGTTAAGAATAAAGATAAATTTATAGATATAACCTAAGTTATTAACTTTTATAAGTTTATTAAATTCAGAAATAGTTTCAAAACAAAGTGGAGAGTATTTTACATTTACTATATCTTTAATATTACTAATGATTGACAAATAATTTACTGTAGACATTTTTTTTCTTAAAACATTTAATACTTCACAATAGTTATCATCTAGTAAAGGACAAAATGAATACTCCCACTCATTTTTATTATGAAAAGAGTTTATATAATTACTAAAGACAGAAATTTTTCTACTACTATATATAAGTTTATGAAATACACTTTCATAATTTTCTCTATACTTATAATTAATCATATTTCCAGCACTAAACAAAATTGAGCTTTCATTACTATAATCAATCTCATTGTAATCATCTTCATAAGGAACATATAACATCATAGTATGTATTTTATCTCTTCCACTAAGCCCAAAGATTCTTACTATAATAGCACAGATTAACTCTTCTATTACTATATCATTTTCACCATTTATAAATAAAATATTTAAATCAATATCACTTAGCCATCTATTAACACCTTTAGCATAACTTCCATGTAAAAATACAACAGGACTTTTATCTTTTATTACAGGCCAAAAAAATTCTATTATTCTCTTAAGAAAATAAAAATCTAAATTTCTTTTTTCTTCTATTAAGCCTACATATTTAGTCAAATCAAAAGATTTTAAAATTTCATTATATGTATACTCCAATTCATTTTTTCTTATCGCATACAATGCCCTATTCTCATCTATAAATAAACTTAAATTATCAAAAGTAGGATATTCATAATTATATTTAAATTCCATTTTTCCCTCATTACAGGCTTATTATACCACAATTAAGCAAAAAAAATCACCAATTTTATAGGTGATTTAATTACATAACTAATTAAACTAAACTGGTGCAATAATATTACGAGTAGCAAAAGCTCCAACACCACCAGAAGAAGTACCAGTTACACCATAATAAGCAAACATTCCAGCATAATGCCAACTTCCTACTCTAGCACTTCTTACAAGAAAAGGCGCCCCAGTTGTATGAAATATGGCATAATCACTATTCCATGAATATGTAGAACTAGGATCTTTAATTTCAAGAATAGCATCACCTACAATCCCATTAGAATTTTTATTATTAGTGTTTTCCGGATATAAATCATAATATTTTTCATCAGGTAGATTACTTTGCGTAAATTTACTAGAAGCAGTATAAACTCCACCAGAAGGATTCTCCATAAATGTCATTACATACTCATATTTACCAGCAGATAAATCATATATTCCAGTTATATTTCCAGTATTACTCGCTTTATAACCGTTTGTAGTATTCCACCTATAATCAACTGGACAAATACTAATATCATAGACACCAGTTGTAGTTATTGGTCTAGAAGATCCCCCGCATCCAGTAATAATATCATTTAAATTATTCGTGTAATAATTATTGCTCATAATAACACAATTAGTTGAAGATGTGCATATTCCATATATAGAATATGTTAAATAAGCAACCGCTCCCCACTCAGTATTTTTAATAACATGTAAATCACTACTACTATCAAGACCATATTTGTTATTTGTTTTAATAACATTTAAATACATATTATAAACATCTATAGGACCTATTGAAAAAGTATTAGGCTTAATTGAATAATCCAAATCAGTACTATTCATATCCTCTCCAAATTCATAGCCCGTTTCAAATTTACCTACCCAAAATCCATTTAACTCATCACTTCCAAAAGTAAATGCAGGATGTGCAGCTACAGTATTATCAACAAATGTTACATCAATAGCATTTTTATCATCTTCAATAGAACTAGCATCATAAGAATATCTTGGTATCCATACATACATTTGCTTAATATCATCCATAGCTATGATATCACCAGTTTCATAAACAACACTAGGATCTTTAACTAAGACAGCATTTGCCCAGCTTTTACTCTCATAACTATACCAAACTTTAGCTGTATCAGCGACACTAACAGTACCACTACTTGAAATAGATACAGGTATCAATCCATTATTTAAAACCGGATAAGCTCCATTTAATATTTCTTCTTTGTAAACAGATTCAAAATTAAATTTCAAAGAAAGTGACAAATCTTTATCTTCTGGCAAAGAGCCATTATAAGAAAAGACAATATCAAACTGAGTAGAACTATTACCAGCAAACACAATATTTTCCATGTCAATTATTTCATAACTTATGTTCACATTACTATTAATCAATTCTTCTATTTTTGCAAAATAAAAATCACTGTCTATTTCATTTAAAACAGTTACTGTATATGTAATTGAAGAATCAATATTTGGTAAATTAATAAATATATTACTAGTATCATTCGTAAAACTAGAATTATTTGTTTCAACCCCACCATTCAATCCATCTTTAAACATTACATTAGTAATTTTAATTTGATTTTGTTTTAAAACAGTTGCTTCCCCACTTATCATTAAATCAGAGTTAAGCGCAGAATACCCTATAGATATACTAACTATACAAATAAACAAAACAAATGTTATAAGTAAATTAAATTTTTTATATATCATTGCATCTCTTTCTATAATACTTTCTTATTTATTATATCATATTTTAGCAATAATATTTAAAAAATTATTCGGACAAAAATCCAATTATTTTATTATAACCAGCATACTTTATATAAAAGGAGAGATTATATTGAATCAAAAAGATATTTACAAATTAAATTTTTCAGAAAAAATAACATTAACTGAAGAAGAAGAACGTTTACAAAATATTAATCTAGAGATAGTACCTACTATTACAACTAATGGTATCAGTGGAATTGTAAAAGACCAAAATGGTAATCCGATATTAGATGCTACAGTAAAATTATTTGACACTAATTTTAACCCTGTTACTCACACCTCAACCAATGCAAACGGAGAGTATTTATTTCAAGGAGTTAATAACGATCACTATCACGTTTATGCAGTAAAAGATGGATATTTATTATCAAATAAAAATGAAGTAAATTATAATGGACAAAATATTGTTCTAAGTGATTTTATAATAAATCAAGATACAACATATTTAAAAGGAAACGTGTATGGTTATATTTTTGACGAAGAAGGTATTGGAATAAATAATTGTATTTTAAAACTAATAGATACACATAATAATGAAATAGCTGAAACTATAAGTGCTGAGGATGGTGAATACATATTTCATAAAATTGATGCCGGATCATATACTCTAAACGCCTCAGCAATAAATTATTCAGCAGCTGAATCAATATCTATAGAAATAACTGACAACAATAATTTACGAGAAAACATAACGCTAGTAAAAATTATTGAAAATAAAAGAGGAACAATAAACGGTTACGTGTATGATCCTCATGGCAATCCTATACCTAATGCAATTGTATCATTATATGAACAAGTAATAGTAGGATCACTTATTTTAAGAAGTACCTGCTATACAAATTCAGAAGGAAAATATTTTTTCGGTTTTGTATCCGAAGGTACATACGTAGTAAAAGCTAAAGTAACACAATCAAGATAATAGTATATCTTGGTTTTTTAGTTTTCAAATATTTTCATTGGCATCATTCTAAGTAACTTTTTAGCATTCTTTACATTAAAATCTTTATTTGTTGACAAAATATCTACAAATGGTTCATTAATTCCAGCTTTAATTCCAGTATATATAAACCCATTTTTCTCATAGAAAGCAAGTCTTCTTACTCTCTGTTCATAATTATCAGCATTTTTATCATCCATAGTTTCGATAAACAGTGATATAGGTTTACTTGGAAATTTTTCAAACAACATTTGCAATAATTTAGAACCATACCCTTTAGACTGAATTTTATCATTTACTGCAATATAAAAAACAAATAATTCATCCCTAGATTCTATTGTAAATAAAATACCAACAAATAAATCCCCATCATAATAAGCATTAAAATTATACTTTTTCATTTTTGTAATAGTATTAAGTAACCACATTGGCATAAGTTCTTCTTTAGGAAAGACTCTTTCCATAAACTCAGTAATCTCATTATAATTATGCAATTTTTTATTTACTTTTTTTTCAATCAAATCCATATTTTCATCTCCTTCAAAATTTAAAATAACCAATTATTTGTAATAAAATAATACACCGCTTCCGTTAAAGAATACAATCCAGCAACAAGTATAACTACAGATAATGTTATATATAAAATTTTCTTTATCATTTCAACCCTTTTACCAGTAGCTATTTTATTTTTCAGATAAGCTATCATTTTCTCATGCTTATTAAAAATTACAGCAACTAATAATATAAACATTGGTAACTGACTAATTAAAATCCAAGACACATTAGCTAGTAAATTATAAATAATATTTTCGCTTTGACCAACTAGTGTAATTAATGCTAAAAAAGATGGATCAAGTACAGCAGTTACAGAAAACAAAATCCCTACAAAGAAAAGTCCTTTTCTAATATATCTAGTAAAAATAGATTCTTTTTTCTTTTCACTATTCATTTTCTTTTCTTTAAAAAAAGTCCTTTCTACAAACCATTTTATTAATATCAACCCTACTACAAACATTAAAATCATATATATATAATCAGGTATGTAATTAAAAAAACTTGCTATAAATTCAACACTTATTCCAACTATAAAATTAGAAGCTATTAATCCAGTTAAAACAGTACAAAAGAAAACAGTAAGTGCAAACAACACAACTTTTCTTTTCTTAATACCCATTGCAAGCGCTGCAATAATAACAACTGCACCTGTTGGGTCAATACCCGCAAGACCTAATAAAAAACTTGTTGGAAATAATTTCATATAAACATCCTTTCAATAACTTCTTTAAATATTTTTTCTTCATCAAGTTTCATCCCTGATATCATTGCATTATCAATACCATTTACTAATACACATAAAATATTAGCATTTAACTCAACATCAAAATTTTCATTAAAAGCATTCAAACTAACTCCATGATTAAAAATATTAATTAATTCATTTTTAAAACCATCATTATAATTATCAACTAATAACTTAATCTCTTCATTTCTTAAAGCTTGTAATTCAACTTCTGCAATAACCTTTTTCCATTTTAAATCAACTTCAAAATTAGACACTAGAACATTAGATAAGTTAACTAACATATTTTTATATTCATATTTTGAAGTACTACTTAATATTTTTTTTATTTCTACAAAAAGTTCATCATTATAACCCGTCTTAATAAGTTCTTTAAATAAATTTTCTTTAGATTCATAAAAATAGTAAAACGAAGATTTTTTTATTCCTGCATTACTACAAATTTGATTTATAGAAGCTTTATCATATCCAACTTCCGCAATTAATTCATACATTGAATTAAATAATTTTTCTTTTGTATTCATAAAACATACCTCTTTACCGACCGCTCGGTACATAAATAATATCATATACATAATTTATTGTCAATAAAAAAATGAACACTATTAATCATGTTCATTTATATGTACAGCGCAGCTATAAGCAGTAGAAAAAGCAAGTGTAAGATTATAACCACCAATTGGTCCATGAATATCTAAAGCCTCTCCAATAAAGTATAGACCACTAACTTTTTTAGATTCAAAAGTTTTAGTATTTATCCCGTTTAAACAAATACCTCCACCTGTCACATAAGCTTTAGATAAATCAGTTACTCCATCTACTTTAATTTCATCTGAGTTTATTAAATTAATAATTTTTTCTAAATCTTTATTATCTAAACTTTTAATACTAATATCACCATTTACATTAATTTTACTAAGTAAATAAAGTGCAAACTTTTTTGTAAACAAATCACTTAAAACATTAGCTATATTTCTATCTCTATTTTTCTCAAAAAAATTATCCAAATCAAACGCAGGTAAATAATTAACATAAATATTCTTAACGTCATCTAAATAAATATGTTCACTTGCTTTCATAATAGCAACACCGCTTAAACCGCTATGAGTATACATCAAATTACCATTAAAACGTTTTTTATCAAAAGTAATCTCTACATTATCAAAACTAGTACCAGTTAAAAATTCAGTGTCTGTAGTTTTAATAGATGTTTCAGCCGGAAACACTGGAATAATTTCTATATCAAATTTTTCAGCAAATTTAATATGATCGCCAGAACTACCCAAATGTGGAAAACTACATCCACCAGTAGCAATTACAACTTTTTTAGTTTTATATTCACTTTTATTAGTAACAATAACAAAAATCTCATTTACTTTTTCAATAGACAATACTTCTTCACCGCAGTTTATATCACATTTTTTATTTCTAAGCAAATAATTAAGAACATCACCTGCTTTATCAGAAACAGGAAAAATTTGATTCTCTTTTTCTTCCTTCAAAGAAATTTTAAAATATTCCATAATATCACCAGGACCAAATCTAGTTAAAGTAGAATATAAATATTTACGATTATAAATTATATTATCAAGTAAATCTCCTAGTTCTTTATTATTAGTTAAGTTACATCTTCCACCACCAGTAATAATAAGTTTCCTACCAGGCTTATCTTTTTTTTCTAAAACTAAAGTTTTTAAATCAGAACTAATAATATTAGAAAACATCAAACCAGCAGCTCCGGCTCCAACAACAATTACATCATACATATAATAACCACCTATCAAAAAATAATTCTTACTTACATTTTAACACAAATTTAAAATAATTAACAATTATTCATACACCCACATAGTTCCCCTAGTGTTATGTGTCCAGTAAGAAGTTCCTGAAGATGTCATAAACCCAAAAACACCTGATGAATTACCACCATTTTGATCACCACTACGCAAAGTCCAGTGATTAGTACTACCATTAGGAATAGATGAAAAATCACCATACCACCCCGCAGTTTCACTTATTGCCTGTCCATAACCACTATTTCCATATTGATTACCTGCTGAACTATACTCATATACATCATAATACTTAGAATTCAAATTAGTAAAACCAGATGCAGAAAAATCAATCTGACCAAGGGAATTTTTTTGAATACCCATAGTCCTCTCCCAAAGACAACCAGACATATCAAATACCCCAGAAATATTGCCGCTAGTACTAGAATTATATTCATTTGATAAAACAGTTCCATAAGCATTTAAACATGTAGAAGTACCACCTATGCTACCTACATTAGCCCCACACCCTGTAATTTGACTAGAATAATTATTTGGTAAAACTTCACTATTTTTACCATACAAAGAAGAAGATAAATAAGCAACAGCAGACCATTCACTATTTTTAATAACATGAGAGTCTATTTTATCATTATTATTCATATATAAATTTTCAAAACTTTTTATAGTATTAAAATACGAAGATAGATTAAGATTTCTTATAGGTGAAGAAGATGGCAAAGAAGTAGGAACACTTGATGTTCCAGTAAGTTCAAACTTATTAACCCAAAATCCATTAACTTCTACTGTAGATACACCATCATAATAACTAAATGCAGGATGAGTATACCACTCACCTACAGAAGTCAAACTCTTTTTAGGTGTCGTTGTATCTACAAATCTAATATTTATTTCCTGCATTTCTGTCTTATCTTCACCCCATGCTGGTGTCACTTGAACTTCATCCCATATTTGATACTCATACCTAGGAATCCACACATAATAAACTGAAACATGAGAAGGATCAATCTCAGTTCCTCCAGTAGAATCAGCATAAGTATTTCTGTTACTTTCATCAGAAATCATAACAGCATTAGCCCACTTTTTTTCATTATAATCATACCATTTAGAAGAAACATCTGCTTTTAAAATAGAACCATCTGCTTGAATTTCCACAGGTATAAGCCCAGCAGTTAGTACAGGATCAGCTCCAGCTAGTATAATATCTTCATAATCACCAAACAATTCAAAATGATATTTTAAATTAATCGAAGAAAGTTCATCAGTTGTTCCCGTATTTTTATGAGATATCACAAGTTCAAAAACTGTAGTACCATACTCAAGTTTAGTAGAAAAAGTTATATTTCTAATTTCCCAAACTATATTTTCATTACTAGAAATCAATTCTTCAATATTATCAAGTAAATAATTATGAGGAGTAGTATTATTAAGTGTTACTTCATAAATAACTTTAGAAGAATTACTCGGCAATGTAACGTGCACCTCTGTACTGTCTTTTGTAAAATCACTAGAATAAGTTTCATAAGCACCATCAACAAACTCTTTTACTACAATATCACTTACATACATTTGCATAGTAGGATTAACAACAGCTTCTCCACTTATTGTTAAATCTTTATTTAAAGCTGAATACCCAATTGACATAAAACTTATAAAAAGTAATATAGTTAGACAAATTAAAACATTTTTAGACATACTACTCCTCTGAATCATATATAATTATATTATATAATAAATTATAATATAAAACAACAACTATGAATACTGACTAATAATTATATGTATTATTATCTGTAAAATAATTGCTTTTATACTAATTATCCAAAAACTCTCCAGTACCTATATTACTAAAATAACTTTTTGTAACAGTATCCCAGTAACAAACTTCATTTGTACTATCAACTTTAACTGGAATAAAATTTCTAATTAATTCACCAGTTATTGCATCAGTTATTTTAAAATACTTAATACTACCTTCGAATTGTCTTGTATCAACGCTTCCATCCCAGTTTACAAGATTACCACCAAGAAGTATAGAAGCACCTTGTTCTTCTGGAACAATAGCTTGAGAGAATACTTGAATATCTATTGAGTTAATTGTAAATTTATTTATAGAGTAATACATGTCATACCAAGTATTTTTAGGCAATCTAAGCGCTGAGTTAGCATTAGTACTACCACCATACGAATTAATAGTATAATTAAAAGTACTACTTACAAAAAAATATAACCCAAGTGTATGACTAGTAACTTTACGACCACTAAAAAGCCAAAAACCTTCTTTCTTAGCAGTAAAAGATGGCAAAAATTCACTTTCAA
>CAYJKL010000027.1:0-11704 GCA_964370755.1 uncultured Muribaculaceae bacterium | reverse complement strand
TGTATAGTAAATCTCTTAAAATTTGTATAGTAAAACTCTTAAAAATTGTATATTTGTTGACTATTCGTAAATTTTAATGTATTATAGTACCATAAATGGAGGCTAATATGGTACTTAGAAAAAATAGTTATGTTGATAGACTTGTAGATAAAAAAATCGAAGATTATTTGAAGATATTTGGAGCAGTTAATATAGAAGGACCTAAATGGTGCGGGAAAACATGGGCTTCACTTAATCATGCTAAGTCTTCGGTTTTTTTAGATGATGAAGAAGCTCAAATAAAGGCTGATTTTAGTTTGGACTTTATACTTAATGATGAAAAACCTTTGCTTATAGATGAGTGGAATATAATTCCTAAAATATGGGATGCAGTTAGAAGAAAGTGTGATGAACTTGAAAATAAGGGGAATTTTATTTTAACGTGTTCTACTAAACTTACAGACCAAATGACTAAAAACAGTATAAAGCACTCTGGAGCTGGAAGAATAGGTACAATTAAGATGTATACTATGAGTTTATATGAATCTAAAGAGTCAACTGGAAAGGTTTCTTTAACTAATCTTTATAATGGAATATTTACTCCTGGAATAAACGATAATATAGAACTTAATGATTTAGCTAATATTATAATTAGAGGTGGTTGGCCTGCTAATATTAATAATCTTAGTGATAGTAACTTTATAATTCCGAGAACTTATATAGATGCACTTTTGAATTCTGATATTTGTGATGATAAAAAACGTGATAAGAATAGAATGTTAATGATTCTTAAAAGTCTTGCTAGAAATGAATCGACTATAGCTAATAATAGTACACTTCTTAAGGATATTAAAGATGATTTTTCTATAGGTGATGAAACTAAAAGTAGAGTTACACTAATGGATTATTTAGATGTTTTAAATAGATTACATATAATTGAAAATCAAAATTTTTATAGTGAGAATTATAGATCGCCAAGTAGAGTAGGTAAATCATTTAAGAGACATTTTACTGATCCATCTCTTTCTTGTGCGTTACTAAATTTAACTAAAGATAAATTAGTTAATGATTTAAATACTTTTGGTTTTATGTTTGAAGCATTAGTAGAAAGAGACCTTAGAATTTATATTGAATATTTAAATGGTAATTTATATCATTTTAGAGATAATGTTACAGGACTTGAAATAGATGCAGTTTTAGAATTTAGTGATGGAGATTATGCACTTTGTGAAATTAAACTTGGTTTAAATCAAATTGAAGAAGCTAAAAAAAACTTGTTAGAATTTTATAATAATGCTGTAAAGAAACCAAAGTTTATGTGTATTATTGTTGGTTGCACAGACATTATTGCTAGAGACCCAGAAACTGGAATATATATATTTCCTGTTACTGCTTTAAAGCCATAAAATGTAGAAGTAAAATAAAAACAGCGACTAATAATCGTTGTTTTTATTTTAATATTATTCTTTGTTTGATTCGATAAGTTCTTTTTCGTTTTCTATTTCTCTAATTAATTCTTCTTCAATAGGAACATATAATTTATATTTGTATGCAAATAAATTATTGTTATCATTTAGAACTATTGTATTTTTTTTGTCTTTCTAATTGTCTGACACTCCACGAAGATTTTAAACATTCATCATAATAGAAGTTTCTTTTTTTTATTATTTGCGACTTATAAATTCCTATTTTAAAAACAAATCAATATATTATTGAAAAGCAAAAACTTGATTTCTTGAATAACCAGTAGTCTCAACTAAGATTTTCTTTTCTACTAACATATTTATTATTTCTTTAATTGAAGTAATATGTATACTCGTCAATTCATGTATTTTTTTCTACTTAAAACAGGTTCAAAATACATAACTTCAATTATTTTTTTGTCTCAATAGAACTTTTTATAAATGAATCAAATAGTGGGTGAGGTCTTGTTGGTCTACTTTTAAATTCTGGGTGAAACTGTGCTGCTATAAAGTGTTTGTGTGTAGGAATTTCAATTATTTCTACTAAATTACTTTTTTCGTTTATACCTGAAAAAACCATTCCATGTTTTTCAAGTATTTCTTTATATTCATTATTAAATTCATATCTATGTCTATGTCTTTCTAAAATTTCTGTATTGTTATAAGCTTTATGAGCTAAAGTGTTTTCTTTTATTTTACATTCATAATTACCAAGTCTAAGTGTTCCGCCCATGTTACTTATTGATTTTTGGTCACTCATTAAATCTATAATAGGTGTTTTTGGACTATCACTAAATTCTGTAGAGGTTGCACCATCAAGATTACATACATTTCTAGCAAACTCAATAACTGCTACTTGCATACCAAGACATATTCCTAGAAACGGTATATTGTTTTCTCTTGCGTATTTAGCAGCAAGTATTTTACCGTTTATCCCGCGGCTTCCAAAGCCTCCTGGAATAAGTATTCCTTTTGAGTTTTTAAATATTTTAGAAAAGTTAGCATCTGCATTTTCTAAATCTTCTGAGTTAACCCAGTTTATTTTTATCTTTGTATTATATTTATAACCCGCATGCTTAAGTGATTCTTTAACAGATAGGTAAGCATCTTCAAGTGAAACATATTTACCTACTAAAGCAATTTCAATTTCACTTTTTAAATTGTCCACTGTTTTAACTAATTCTTTCCAGTATGTTATATTACTTTTTTTGTTTTCTAAATTGAAACTTTCTAGAATGATATCTTCAATTTTTTGATTATGAAAATTAATAGGTATTTGATATATATTATTTACATCAATTGCTTCGATAATATTATTTTTAGGTACACTTCCAAAAAGAGAAATTTTATTTTTGATTGAATCTCCGATTTCAGATTGTGACCTTGTTACAATTATATCTGGCTGTATACCAAGTCTTCTAAGTTCTATAATACTATTTTGTGTTGGTTTAGTTTTAAATTCGTTTGAACCAAATAAATAGGGTATTAATGTTGTGTGAACAAATAAAACGCTGTTTTCTTTTTGCTCCATTTTAAACTGTCTTAAACTTTCCATCATAACAGATGATTCGATATCACCAACAGTACCACCAATTTCAGTAATTACTATATCAGCTCCACTAGATGATGCAGCTTCATATATTTTATTTTTTATTTCAGTAGAAATATGAGGGATTATTTGAATAGTTGCTCCTAGGTAGTCTCCTTTTCTTTCTTTTTCTATTACTGAAGAATATATTTTTCCATTTGTAATATTTGATGTGTAGTTAAGTTCCTCATCAATAAATCTTTCATAGTGACCTAAGTCAAGATCTGTTTCGCATCCGTCTGCAGTTACAAAAACTTCTCCGTGCTGCATTGGATTCATTGTTCCAGGGTCAACATTCATGTATGGATCGAATTTTTGCATGAATACTTTGTAACCTTTACCTTTAAGTAAAAGTGCGATTGAAGAAGCTGTTATTCCTTTACCAAGTCCAGAACATACACCACCAGTTATAAATATAAATTTTGTCATCGTTACCTCCCATGTGACTATCATATGAGAGCAGCGGCTCTATTTTAGTATACCAAACTAATATGTAATTTGTACACATTAATTTTTGTGGTTTACACAAATTTTAATTTTTTTGTTTTTTCTTTTTCGTAAATATTAAAAGACAAGGTCCTGTTAGTATTAAAAGTATTCCTAGTATTATTACACCTGATGAGAAGAATGTTGCAGTAGCACTGTAATATCTTGATAAAATACTAAAGGCTACTAAAATAAATATTATAATTGATACTGGTATAATAGTATCTTTTTTCTTTGTATGAAACATTTTTCTTGTTTTAGATAAAGCAAGTGTAATTAGTATGAATGCATCAAAATACCAAATTATTGAAGCAAAATTTTCAACGTTTTCAATAAAATTTAAAAGTTTTATTCTTCTTAAAACCATATATTCTGGATAACTGTAAGATTCAATTAAGTATTCTCCGAGTACTCCAATTATTGAAAAATTTATTAAGCTTATTATAACAAATACTAAAAAATAACTTTTTAGTTTAGTTTTAAGAGGAACTTTATATTCAAGAAGTAATATGTTTGGTACTGATGAGAATATTGCAAATATTAAGGCGCCTATAAAAATATTTTTAGTTCCATGTGTATATATTGGTAAGAAATTTATTATATCTATAAAGTTAGTAAGTAGTGCGCTATTTAAAATATTAATTATTAAACTAATAGGAAACAATAATAAACTAAGTCTTATTATTGTGTTTTCACTTTTTAAAGTTGTGTAGTATGCGATAATAAAAAGTGGAGTAAGTGTTAACCATATAGGAGTTTCAAATAAATAATATACTTTTACAAAATTTGTAAATATAATACTTACATAAATTACTAAATAGGAGTAGGTTAGTAAAAAAATAAGTTTGTAAAATCTATTAATTAGATTTTTTTTACTTAAAAAATTGTTTAAATTATAATTTATGTTAACAGCGACTTTGTCGTATGTTAATATAAATAAATTTCCTAGTAAGTAACCAAGTATAATACTAATCCATGCATCAGTTCCTGAAAATTTAAACATGTATGAAAAACCAATTCCAAGAAACATTGCTCTTCCAAGAAAAAAATAAGTTGCTAAATACTCTCTTTTAGTTACTGGCATTATATATCAATCCTTTCCTAGAAATTGTTAAATTAGCATCAATATTTATATCAGCAGTTTGCCATAAGTCATTATTATCTTTTCTAGTATCTATATAATATAGATTGCTAAACCCTAGTAAATCACTTTTAAATGTTTGTGTGAGTTTTATAAAGTCTGTAATTTCTTCTTCAAGTTTTTCTTCAAGTTTAGAAGATAATTTTTCATAAGAGGAATTATCTTCTAAATTTATAGTAGAAGGACTTTTTTTTATTTCAACAATAACATTAAAAGTTATATTGATGTTACTTGGAGTAACATCGATATTTGTTTTTTCAAACTTAGTTGAAGCTTCTAAACTAGATCCTTCATACTCAGTATTTAGCATTATATTGACATCACTATTTAAAAACGAATTATATATATTTGAATTTTTAACACTAAGAGTATTAACTATTTTATTTCCACTAAGAATTGATAAACCATTTAATATGATAATATCATCTTCTATTTTTATATTAGAAATACCTGAATCTATTTTTTCTTCTGCTAAAGTTTTACTAAATACAGCAAAAGGTAAATTAATATAATAGTCTTCAGAATATCTATTAGATTCAACTAAGTTAGTAATATATATAGATGCCGAAGGATTTTCATCACTAGTTGCTTCAAATATTTCTTTTGGAGTATTTTCACTAGTTACTAGAAGTATACATTCTTCATTAAACTGAGGATTTCTCATAATATAATCTACAATTTCTGTAAGTTTATTATTTACTAAATTTTCAGTTAAAATTAAAACCTGAGTATGTGAGAAAAATGCTTCGTTTCCTAGTTTATTAGTAGCGTTAACTTGAGCTTCATAGTTTGTTTTACCAGTTCCCTCAACAGTAAAGGTTGTAGTGCTTACTCCAGAACCTTCTTTTGATGTATCCATTATTTCATAAGTTACAATATACTCATCGTCTTTATAATCAATTCCCATACCAGTTACATAAGATAATGTATTAAGTTCTTTATAATCTACACACCCAGTTAAAAATAAACTTGATATAATCAAAATAATTATTTTTTTCATTTAGTTCTCCCTTGTTAAATTATCTTTAACTAATATTTCGCTTCTTTTTTTATCATTTTTTTCATCTGCTTTCATAAATACTTTCTTAAAATATGCTTTGTCAAAAGGAGCAAGTGGGGTAGTATATATTTTTCCAAGTGAGTATGTACTTGCTAGTTTTACTAGTAGTAAGAATAAAATCATTACCCAGCCATATAAACCGAGGAACGCAGCTGCTACTAAAAATAAAAATCTATAATACCTTGTTGCATTTATCATATCAATGTCTGTAAATATTAAACTGGACACATAAGTAAGTGCGACTACTATAATCATAATCGGTGATACTATACCAGCAGATACTGCAGCTTCACCTAAGACAAGTGCTCCAAGTATCGATATACTTGAACCATATGATGAAGGGAACCTTAAGTCGCTTTCTCTTAAAATTTCGCTTAAAATTAAAATTATGAAAGCCTCAATAAATGCCGGAAAAGGCAAACCTTCCCGCTGGGCTACAAAGTTTAGTAATAAATTTGTAGGTATTGCTTCTAAATTATAATTTACAATTGCTATATATAAACCGGGACCAAGTACGGTTAAGAAAAATGCAATCATTCTTATTACTTTTAAAAAATTAACGTTTATACTTTTTGTATAAGTATCAGTATCAGGATGAAAAAAATCTATAAAGAAACAAGGGGTTACTAAAACAAATGTAGCATTATCAACTACTATTGCTATTTTACCAGCAAGTAAAGACTTAGATACTGTATCTGGTCTTTCTACATATTTAATAGTGGGAAATATATTTCTAGATTCACCATCTATTAAATGAGCGAGCTGAGAGGAATCAACTATTCCATCTATATCTATATTTTTTATTTTTTCATAAACTTTTTTAACTAAAGATTTATCAGTTATTCCATCAATATATAATATACCTACAAAGGTTTTAGTTTCTCTTCCAAGAACTAAAACTTTTGTTTTTAAATTACTTGATTTAATTCTTCTTTTAATTAAACCAACATTCATTAGATAATTTTCTACAAAAGCATCTTTTGGTCCATTGATAGATGCTTGAACCATCGGTGTAGATACACTTCTAAAGACCATTAATCTTGCTTCAACAGCAAAGACTTCATCTTTTTCAATTATTAAAACATAACCATTTACTAAATGAAACTCGATGTCATCTGGATTAGTTATTTTTACAGTATTAGAACCTGCAAGTAAATTTTCAAGTTTTCCAACATGTTTTCTTAAATTTATAATATTTACTAAATTTTTTAAAACTTGATCATTTACTTTATCACTAGAAGCCGTAGTTTCTAAATAAACAATATCTATTTTTCTAAAAAAAGATAAACTATAAGTTTTATGTATTAAATCTGGGTTATCACTAAATTCTTTTTTAATTCTATTTATTATATTTTCCATGCTTCACCTAATAGTATTTTTACCAAAAGTTTCCAAAATATGTGTATTTTATAAATTTTTGCAAAATAAAAACTGTAAGATTTTAACTTTACAGTTGTTAACTTCTTTGCAAAAATTTTTTTCTATAATTGCTAATATGTATTCTTATTAATTCTAATTAATAGTTTTTCCTTTTTGATATGCTAAATTTGAAGATGTATTCTCTTCAGATATTTTCTGTAAACTTTTTCCTTCGATTAATTTTAAAGCTATATCCTTTAAAGATAATGGAACATTTGGTATATTATAAATGCTTAAATAATCTTCGAAAGGTTTAAAATTTACACCGTCTTTTTCTTTAGTGTTAACAGCTAAAGTTAAGAAAGGTCTATAATAGTGTTCATCTTTATAAATAGTAGTTTTTGAAATTTCAGTTTCAAATGTTTCATCTCCACATTTACGATGACGTGTATTAGCTTTAGTTCCAGTTGTTTTTAAAGTCATAAGTTCTTCTATTTTATATAGTTCAATTCCATATTCATCTCTTATATAAAAAATAGCATCTCCTAAAGAACTAAATTTTTCTAAAACTTCAACACCTTCAAATGTTTTCGATACAAAATACTCGGCTTTACTTCCTTGTAATCTTCTCATTAAATTTATATCAGCAAGTGTCAATTCATCTTCATAATCAAAATAAGTGTCTACATGACAAACATCTTGTGTACTTAGATTATAATGTTTGTTATGACCCATCATATCTTTGAAATCAGCGATTTTACTTATAATATCATTTTCATATTGATCTTCCAACGAATAACTTTCTGCCATTTTTAAATTTAATTCCGGTACAAATAAAAATAGTTTTCCTTTACTAACAGTTTCCATATCATTCCTCCTGACTTAAGTATACAATTTATCAAAACAAAAAGTCAATGATAATTATCAATAAAACTATAATAATTGTTATATTTTAAATGGGATTTTAATGATGTGATAAAATGTAGGAGGCGAGAGGAAACTAATGAAAATACAAAATTAGGTATTATTTAAGAAAACCATCTGAAAATAATATGTGCTAAGAATGAAAATGTATTTTCATTACTTAGCTTTTTTGCCAACTTATGAAAATACATTTTCATTTCTTTTCAAATACGACAAAAAATTTCATAGATTTTTTAATCATTTTATGATATGCTTGTTATGATAGTTTGGAGGATGTAAAATGCAAGATAAATCATATCAAGAAGATATAGAAGTTGTACTAAAAAAAAATAATAGTTCTAAAGAGGGGTTAAGTGAAAAAGAAGTTACTAAAAGATTAGAAGCATATGGGCTTAATAAATTAGATGAGCAAAAAAAGAAATCTGATTTAACTAAATTTTTTGAACAGTTTACAGATTTAATGGTTATTATTCTTATTATAGCTGCTATTATATCTATGGGTATCTCTTATGTAGAAGGTGAAAGTTTTTTTGAAAGTATAATAATACTTTCAATAGTAGTTATTAATGCTTTTCTTGGTTTTTTTCAAGAGAAAAAAGCAGATGATGCTATAGCTGCTCTTAAAAATATGGCAGTAACTGATATAAAGGTTAGAAGAGATAATGAAATAAAAGTTATAAATGTAGAAAATATAGTAGTAGGTGATATACTTGTTTTAGAAGCTGGTGATTATGTACCAGCAGATGCTAGAATATTTTACTCAGCTTCACTAAAAGTTGAAGAAGCATCTTTAACTGGTGAATCTGGGTCAGTTGATAAAAATTCTTTGGTTATAGATGATGATACTATTTTAGCAGACAGACATAACATGGTGTTTTCTGGAAGTAGTGTTGTTTATGGTAAGTGTGAAGCTATAGTTACTAAAACTGGTATGGATACAGAACTTGGAAAAATTGCTAAAACTTTAAGTGAAGAAGTAACAGAAGAAACTCCGCTTCAAAAGAAAATAGATAATATTAGTAAAATTTTATCACTTATTGTTGGGTTTATCGTAGTTATAATTTTAATTATAGGTCTAATTAACGGTATGAGTTTAATGCATGTGTTTATTATAGCAGTATCACTTGCAGTTGCTGCTATACCTGAAGGATTACCTACAGTTATAACTGTAATATTATCACTAGGTATGACAAAACTTGCTAAAGACAATGCAGTAGTTAGAAAAGTATCTTCTGTTGAAACACTTGGAAGTACTGAAATTATTTGTAGTGATAAAACTGGTACTATTACTAAAAATGAAATGACTGTAAGAAAGTTTTATTTTGATCAAAAAATCCTTAAACATGTTGATGATCTTAGATTCAACCAAGTTATGTTTTTGTGTAATGATGTTAGTAAAAGTAAAAGAGAATATATAGGAGATCCTACTGAGATAGCGCTTTATAAATATTCTGAAAAGAAAAAGTTTGATTATGATTTAGAAAGAGTATTTGAGTTTCCATTTGATTCTGATAGAAAACTTATGAGTACTATTTTTGAAGAAAAAAAAGAAAATGTTGTTTTTGTTAAAGGTAGTGCAGAGATGCTTTTATCAAAATGCACTAGTTATATTGTAAATGGTAAAGAAATTAAAATTACTAAAGCACATATAAATGAAATTAAGAAAAATGAAGAACTACTTAGTGATGAAGCTTTAAGAGTTCTTGGTATTGCTTATAAAAAAATAGATAAGAAAAAAGAATATACAATAGAAGAAACTGAAGCTGATTTAGTTTTTATTGGACTTGTTGGAATGATAGACCCTCCAAGAGAAAGTGTTAAAGCATCTATTTTAAAATGCAAAGAAGCTGGCATTACACCTGTAATGATTACAGGTGATAATCTTAATACTGCAATAGCAATAGCTAGTGAAGTTGGAATATATAATGAAGGTGACTTTGCTATTGAAGGAAGAGATTTAGATAATATAAGTGATAGAGAACTTCAAAAGACAGTTCATAAGTATAAAGTATATGCAAGAGTTACTCCAGAGCATAAACTAAGAATAGTTAAAGCTTGGAGAAAAAACAAAAAAGTTGTTTCAATGACAGGTGATGGTGTAAATGATGCACCAGCTTTAAAAGCAAGTGATGTAGGAGTAGGTATGGGTATTACTGGTACTGAAGTTACAAAAAATGTTGCTGATATAGTTTTATTAGATGATAGTTTTTCAACGATTATTGTTGCTGTTGAAGAAGGAAGAAATATTTATGAAAATATAAGAAAAGCAATTTCTTATTTAATAACTGCAAATATTGCAGAAGTTATAATTGTATTTTTTGCAATGATTACTGATGTTACAATACTTCTTCCAATACATCTTTTATATATTAACTTAGTTACTGATGCATTTCCAGCAATAGCCTTATCATTTGAACCAAATGATAAAGATATAATGAGTAAACCTGTTAGAAAAAATACAGATTCACTATTTACTCCATTTTTAACTGCAAATATTGCATTTTCATCAGTATTTAAATCTATTGTAGTTCTTGCACTATTTTTTACCTCAAGTGCTTACTTTGGAGAAGAAGTTGCTATGACAATGGCTTTCTTAGGTTTAATTTTAATAGAACTTACATTTGCTTTTAATAGTAGAAATTTATTTAAAGGTGTTGTTAATAAAGAATTATTTAGTAATAAAATAATGAATATATCTTTTGTTTCATTAATTGCTCTGCAATTAATATTATTTAATACTCCACTTAGAGAACTTTTTGAACTAGAAAAAATAGGAATTAATGAAGTAGGTTTTATATTAATATTTGTAATAGGAAGATTTATTGTTAATGAACTTGCTAAACCAATTTTAAGAAAATGTTTTAAAGATGAATAAAGTATCAAGTTGATGCTTTTTTTTCAAAATTTAGTTTGAAATATCAATCTATGTGTGGTACAATTTTATTAAGATATAAGGAGCGTGTTTAACGTGAAAGAATTTTTACTTAAAAACAAACTTGTGATAATGCTAATTATAGTGGCAGTACTTTTAACAACTATAGGACTATCATATGCATTTATGCCAAATAGAGTGGTTGTATCTTCAAGTGGCGATGCAGGAGTGCAAGTTATTGCCGGAGATGGTTATACTTTAAAAACTATAAGAAATATTAGTGAGTTTGAAACTGTTACTGGAGAAAATTATAAACTTCTTAATTTAAGTGCAGATGTAACACTTACTACTGGAGAACAAATTGATACAACTTATGATTTATTTTACAATGTAAAAACTAATAATTATTTAGATGGAACAACGACACCAACTGCTAAAGTAATTGTTAAGATATATAATCCAAGTGGAACTGAAATTACAAGTTTAACAGGTCTTTCTAGAGTAACGGTGGGATCTATTACTGGATTTAACTTAACTGATTATAAAGGAGCAATTACTCTTGCAGATGACCAAGACATATCAACTAGCTCTACAACTACACAAAACTGGCAAGTTAAAGTATATTTATATGATACAACAGGTTTATCAAATATAAGTAATACGATATTTGATAGTGAGATAACTGTTGAAAATCCTATTGTTATACCTGTTTTACCACCATCTACTGATTTACCACAATCTACTGATTTAATTCTTAGACATAATGGTGGTCAAGCGGCAATAGAGGCAAAAGCAGAACCTAATTTTGCGCAGGCTGCAACAACTGATGAAG
>CAYJKL010000026.1:0-12393 GCA_964370755.1 uncultured Muribaculaceae bacterium | reverse complement strand
GAGTTGCTAGAATTGTTTCGTTTTTAAATCCATGGAGTGACCCTTTGGGTAGTGGCTTTCAAATAATTCAAAGTTTATATGCAATAGGGCCAGGTGGGTTACTTGGGCAAGGATTTATGTCGTCTAGGCAAAAACATTTTTATCTGCCTGAGCCTCAAACTGATTTTATATTTTCTATAATTAGTGAAGAATTTGGTTTTCTAGGTGTTTTAATAGTAACTAGTTTTTTCTTATTTATATTTTATAGAATTATAAAAATATCACTTAGACAAACAAATTTGTTTTCTAAGTATTTATCTTTTGGAATAGGAAGTGGTATTTTAGTGCAGGCTCTTCTTAATTTAGCTGTTGTAGTTGGACTTATTCCTGTTACTGGTGTTACACTTCCATTTTTATCTTATGGAGGATCTAGTTTGCTCATATCACTTGCAAGTGTTGGAATAGTTTTAAATATAAGTAGAAAATAGTGTTAAGAAGTAACATGGTAAATGCTATTCATGAAATTGGATGTTTTGATATGAAAATATTTGATGAGATGATGTAAAGTGTATAATTCATAAATTAAAAGTATTTGCTGTTGTTTTTTCTTGATAAAAATTATATAATATATATATTGTTGGAGGGGAATATGAAAAATATTTTAAAAAGTAGGTTAACAATAACTATAATTACATTATTGTATATTTTATTATTTACTACAAATGTAAATGCTACTGAGTTATTAAAATTTGATGTAGTTGAAATTACAAATAATACTATAGAAAATTTTGCGTATGATATAATACAAGCCGATGTAACATCCTATAATATAGGAAATTTAACATTTGGAGAAGAAAAGGAAATTGTTTTACGTATTACTAGTGCAATTGAAAATGGTGTTCCTAATAAGGAGTATGGTTTTTATCTAGATGATACAAGTACAGATTCGTCAAATAGTGCTAATAGATATGATCACCTTCATTTATATTTGCCACTATCAGATGATGAGATTTCACAGCGAATTATATTTGATGATGCTGCATTTTATAGAATAAAAATAGATAAAGCAAGTGTTGGTAACTTTGCACAACGTACTATTAGCTTTGATTTAATATTTGAAACAAACTATGGGAATGTTTCATTTAGAGTTGAGGGGCAAGATACAAAATTAATTTTAAGCGAACCTGTTACAAATCCAGATTCACCACTTGTTTACAATGGATCAGAACAAACTATGCCATTTTATATTTTAAATTCTGGTATTTATGATGATTCTCTTTTTACTGGAGTTAATCCATCTATAGAAGTAAGTGGAAATACTGGAACTGATGCCGGTTTTTATACTGCAACGATCAGAACTGCATTTACTAATTCTGCATCATGGGATCCTAGTTTGAATATATTTGGTAAATATAATGATACTATTTTAGTTCAATGGGAAATCAAGAAAAAAGTTGAAACACTTTCTGGAATGGTTTATAACGGACTAGCAAATAATAAATTATCTACTGTAGATTTACCAGAAGGTTGGGATTGGGTTAATCCAACAACTTCATTAAAAGTAGGAACTAATACATATGAAGCTATTTATACACCAAGTGACACTAATAATTATGAAATAGTAAGAGAAAATATAACAGTTAGTGCAGCTTCACAGTATTCTATTAAATTTGATTTGACTGAGTATGGTGAAACAGATGCGTCTAGTGATACAATTTATTTAGAAAAAGGAAAATCAGGAACATATGAAATAACATCTCTTTCTGGATATCAATTTACTTCTATAAAAATAAATAATGTAGAACAGTTATTAAATGGACAAAAAGTAATGTCTATGCCAATAAATATAGATAATATAGATGGAAATTATGAAATAATTGCAACAACAGAAAGGATAATTACTATACCTGAACAAGGTTATGATAATTTGACAATTGATGTTATAAATAATAATGTTCTTGAAATTAAATTTCCAGGAGATTTTGCTTCTTTTAAACCAAAAGAGGTTAGTATTGATGGTAAAGTTATTACTACCGGATTTAGTTTTAAAGAAGGAAGTATTATAATGATACTTGAAGAATCATTACTTAGTACATTAACTAATGGTGATCATAATATAAAGATAACTTTAGAAGATAATTCGCTAGCACTTGCATCATTTAATGTTACAGGAAGCAAAGTAGTTGAAACAGAGCCTACGGTTAATCCACTTACTGAAGATAATGTAGTAATAAGTAGTATAGCTGCAGTAATATCTTTATTGGGAGTGGCTACTACGATAATGTTAAGAAAGAAAAGTAAATTATAAAATATGAAATAAAATGAGCAATTATGTAAATGTTGCTTTTTTTTATTATTGATTTTTAAGTTGTGATATTATAATTATAATTTATGATAACTAAATGTTTAAAAAAAAAATCAAAAGTGATATAATGAATTAGAAGAGGTTATATATTAATAAAAAATTTATTTAGTGTTCTGTGTTTAATTATAGAGAAACTACATTGGAGGTATTGATGGGACTTATTAAAGGAACAGTGAGACTAGAAAATAACTATGAAAAATTTATGGAAGAGTATGAATGTGAAAAAGAATATTTATTAAAGATTTTTAAAAATGAAAATATAGTTATTGAACATATTGGATCTACATCTGTTAAAGGACTTAAAGCTAAACCTATTATTGATATAGCAATAGGGATAGATAAATTTAAAGATTTTAGATATTATGAAAGTTTATTTGATAATAATTATGAAGTAAGAAACAGTTTGGATATAGATGAAATATTAATTGTTAAAGGTAGTAAAGATTACACTTCAGTTTTAATTCATTTAATGGAAGTACAGAGTACTAGATATAAAGAAAGTATTTTATTTAGAGATATTTTAAGAAATAATAAAAAAGTTCTTGAAGAATATCAGAGTTTAAAGGAAGAACTTGCAGAAAAATATTCAAATGATAGAAGTATGTATACTAAATCTAAAAATGATTTTATAAAAGCTATCGTAAAAAGAGGTATTAAGGAGGATAAGATGTTCGAAAAATTAGAATTAAAAGATATAAGTAATGTAGATTATTTAAAGTATTATAATACAATAAAAGAAAATATGGAAAAAGAAGAGTGGTTAGGAGATTTTGATAATGATAAATTGTCTGATGTACTAGAAAATGGTGGTAAGTTATTTAACTATTTTGATGGAGATAAACTTGCTTGTTCTATGATGTATATGAATACTTCTGATAAAGCAAAAAATAAGTTTGGTCTAGAACATGATAGTGAGTTATATGCAGGTTGTGGACCTATTATGGTTAGTCCTGAGTATATTGGAAATGGACTACAACTTAAAATGTTAAATGAACTTGAGAAGCATGCTAAATCTTTTGGGAAAAAATATATTATTACTACTGTATTTCCTGGAAATCATTATAGTATAGATAATTTTGTTAAAAATGGTTACGAATTTAAAAATAAATTTACTTTTTCTAGAGGTGATAGAAATCTGTATATCAAGGAGATATAATGTTGCCTGTTAATTTTTTTCCACTTGGAATAGCAAAAGATAGTGAACTTACTAGAGTTATACTTGTGTGTAGTTATAATGGCAAGTGGCTTTTATGTAAGCATAAAGAGAAGGGGACTTGGGAAGTTCCTGGTGGTCATATTGAAAATGGAGAAGACTGGGAGAGCGCTGCTAAGAGAGAACTTTATGAAGAAACCGGAGTTACAAAAGCCAATATAGAGGCAGTGTGTTTATATAAAATTTCCACATATGGTATTATTTGTTATGTTGAAGTGGAAGAACTTGGGAGTAATATTCTTGAGTATGAAATGGATGAAGTAAAACTTTTTAATGAATTACCACTTAATATGACGTATTACGATACTCATAAAAAATTTATTGAGAAAGTAAAAGAAATTAAAAATATTTAATTAAAAAAGAAATTTCAAATTAACGAAATTTCTTTTTTAATTTTAATATAAGATAACTGCTTCGGTATAATATTCGTTACCGTAGATATCTGTAATTTTATAGTATACATAAAATTCATTATCTCCAACTTCGCTATATTCAACTTTAATATCATTTTTTCCAACTGTTAAAGCATCTCCGATAATATAACTATTATCATACTCTCCATCATATGTGTAGTAATCAAAGACAAACTCAATTGCGTCACCTTTTTTAATTTCGATAAGACCTCTGTTTTGAATTGTTTCATCACCATAGTCGTTTACAGCTCTTGCTCCGATAACTGCTCCATCTGGATTTTTATCATCCCAAACAATTACAAGTTCTACTAATTCATCATTTAAATAAGCTGGAACTACTGCTTTAATAAGTTTATCTGTTTCTTCAATTACGTAAAATGGTACTGTTTGTCCATCTAGTGAAATCCATGTTCCATCAAAACTTACTATTAAATCTCCATCTTCAGTAGTTTCATAGTAGTTATCACTACCAAGTTCAATATAACCCTCGCCATCATCGTAAAATACTTCAGAACTTATAGAACTTATTACATCCCAATCTTCATCAGTAAGCTCTAAAATATAATATTCTCCAGCGTCAGTTATTTCTAAATCTTCGTATGAATACTCTGAATATAATTCATTATTTGAATCAATATAACTACTGTCGTACCATTCTTCTTCTGAATAGTCATTTGTATCAACTACATCACCAGTTACATTTCTAGTTGGTCTCATACCACCGGCAACTGTGTTTGCTATATTATCAAGAACACTTACGTAACCTTCATTTAGTCCTAAATTACTATAAATTGTAGACATTTTTGCATAATAATCAAGATCACTATAAGGTATATAGATTGATAAACCATTAGAGTTTTCCATTACTGAAGTAGTAGTGTTATAAACAATTGCGCTTTTTAATTCCTCTAATAATTTATCACTATGTGAATTAGGTAAATTTTCTACTAAGTGATATAAATCTATTGTATCAAGTTCGCCGTATCCAAATGCTTTAGTATCATTTATTGCTTTTGCTACTGTGTTAAATTCTTGTGTTTGAAGTAATGTTATATCAACTTCTTTCATGTAATCTGTAAGAGTATTTAAAAGTATATCAATATTTTCTACATCAATAACACTAAGTGTTGCTTCTTCATCCCATAAAAGACCAGTGTTAGATTCTATAAATGAATCTGCTATTGCTTTTCCAAATTCTACTGTGTCAATATCTGTATTAGCAGATAGGGTATTTAAAATATCAGTATAGTTCCATCCAGTTCCTGGTTCAAGTTCCTCAGATGCAACTAGATATTTTGCATTTCCGTTTAGCATGTATGCTGTTTCGATAGTTGCCATTAAACATGCGTCGAAACCTACAAAATCAAATAATATATCAGTATTGTCTAAGGCTTCTCCAATTTCATCAATTGTAAGAGTGTCTTCTCCTTCAACTGTTTCATCATATCCAAAACCACTGATAGCACCACCACCATGGTTCCACATAATAAGAGCATATCTGTCAGCTTCATAATTTTCTTTTGAAAACTCTATAAAGTTTGTTAAAGCTTCAGGTGTAAGCATATCGTGCTCTGCAAAATCATCTTCTAAAAGTACTAGGCTGCCATCTTCAATTGTATACCTTTCATTATTTTGTATGTCGTAGTTTTGCCACTGTCCCGTTCCACCAGTTTGAATAACTACGTTTACTTTTTCATCGATAGTAGCGTATAACATTTCTTCAATGTCTGTCGTAGCATAACCACCATCTGTTTCAAGGTCTGAACCATTAACGTATACCATTAATGTATAAGTTTGTTCCCCTTTGTTTACAATGTCTTCTGGTAAAAACATTGCAAGTACTATAAATACTACTATAGCACCTATAATAAAATTAAATATTTTTTTCATATTTTCGCTCCTTCTTTTTATAGTATATCATAAGTAATTTTATTATTGAATAGAAAAAGAGTGTTTATTTCACTCTTACCTTTGAATTGTATTCTTTTCTTTATCTACTTCATTTGTTATTTGATTTTCAGAATTAATATTTTTTATATTTTGTTATTTGACTTCTTCATATAATACTCCTATATAAATTTTAACAAATAGTGTTGTTTTTGTCTATAAATTGCTTCGTTTTTAATGAAAAATAATTACTCTTATGTTAAACTATAAGTAATTATTTTGTGGAGGAGTTTATGATTGATTTGCATATGCATACAAATTATTCAGATGGAACGTGCTCTTTAACTAAGTTACTGGAGGAAGCTGAGAATGCTAAATTAAGCGTTATATCAATTACTGATCATGATAATGTAGATGCTTATAAAGAGTTAGAAAATATTAATACTGAAGAAATATTTTCTGGTAAAGTTATAAGTGGAGTAGAACTAAGCGTAGTTTATAATGGACTTAGATTTGAGATTCTTGCGTATAATTTTGATGTACATAAAATGAGAAATTTAATTGATGAATATTATTGTGATAAGAAACTTGATCTGAAACTTGAATTTGACTTAATAATGGATGCTTGTAAAAAAAATAATATAATTGTTGATGAAACTTTATATGATGAGAGTATGGGATGGCCTATTGATGTAATTTATCCTAGTATTAAAAAATTTGAAGATAATAAAGATAAATTTTTAGAAGATGAGTGGAATAATATAGATGTGTTTTTTGATTCTTGTCTTGCGAAAAAAAGTTTTCCTTTATTTATAGATTGGTCTTTTTATTATCCTGATGCAAAAGTTCTTGGAGATAAAATAAGAGATATCGGTGGACTAATTTTTATTGCTCATGTTTATAGATATGGAGTAGAAAGTGAACTTGAGTTTTTAGATGAACTTAGAAAAAATAAAGTAATTGATGGAGTAGAAGTTTATCATTCTAGTTTTAATGAAAAAGAAATAAAGTTTTTAGAAGGTTATACTAAAAAATATAATTTATTAGTTTCTGGTGGTAGTGATTGTCACGGTGAGAAAAAGAAAAATAGAAAAATTGGAACTGGTTATGGTAATTTAAGTATTAGTGAAGATATTATAAAGGAGTGGTGTAGTTTATGATATATATTGTAAGGCATGGTAAAACAGAGTGGAATAAACTTGGTTTAACTCAAGGAAGAAGTGACACTGTTTTAAATGAAGATGGAAGAGATGAAGCTTTAGTTACTAAGGAGAAACTTAAAGATATTAAGTTTGATATAGTTTTTTCATCTCCCTTAAAAAGAGCGTATGAGACTGCTAAGATAATAACTGATGATAAAATTATTGTTGATGAAAGAATTATAGAGCGTGGTAATGGTGATCTAGAAGGTAAACATTTTATTGAGTTTAAAGATATAGATTTTGCATCCGATGATTGTTGTGAAAAATATAAAATTGAGAAACTTGATGTGTTTAGTGATAGAATATATGACTTCTTAGATGAGTTGCATGAGAAGCATAAAGATAAAAATATATTGGTAGTTACTCATGCGGGAGTAAGTATAAATATTAAAATATATTTTGAAGGGGCACCAGTGGATGGTGATGTTAGTGGTTATATGATGAAAAATTGTGAAGTGAGAGTTTATGAATTTAAGAAAGAAGGTTTTGGAAATGAAAAAAATTAAAGAAAAGTTAAATTATAAGTTTGATAATTTAATGTCAAAAGGGCCTGCATCTTTGGTAGGAATGTTATTTTTAATAACTGTTGTAGTAGTTATACTATTTGGATTTTTGTCTTTTTTAGTTGCTGATGGGAGTTTTTTAGATAATGTTTGGTCTAGTTTAATGCATACAATAGATGCTGGTACAATAGCTGGTGATGAAACTAGTAATGGTTTATTTATACTTGTAATGAGTATTGTAACTTTATCTGGTATTTTTGTTACAAGTATTTTAATCGGGATTATTACAACTGGTTTTGAAGAGAAACTAAATGAGCTTAGAAAGGGTAGTTCTAAAGTAATTGAAAAAAATCATACATTAATACTTGGTTTTAACGAAAGTATTGTGACATTTATTAAGGAATTAATTATTGCTAATGAGAGTGAGAAAAATGCTAAAATTGTTGTACTTGCACAAGAAGATAAAGAAGATGTTGAGAATTTTATTAATGATCAAATAAGTGATTTTAAAACTACTAAAGTTATTTGTAGAACTGGTAGTATTACTGATCTTAATATGCTTAAAAAAGTATCTATTGAAAGCGCTAAGTCTATAATTATTAATTGCAATAATGATTATGAAACTATAAAGTCTATTTTAGTAATTAATAGTTATCTTAAAACTATTACTGGAGATGTTCCTCATATTGTGGCTACTATAAATGAAGAAGAGAACTTAGAAGTTGCGCGTATTGCGGGTGAGGATAATGCTGAAATTATTTTTGCTAGTGAAGCTATTTCTAAAATTATTGCTCAGTCATGTAGACAACCAGGTTTATCAAATGTTTTAGTAGAGTTATTTGATTATGATGGATGTGAACTTTATTTTGAAAACTTTAAAGAACTTGCTGGTATTAAATTTAAAGATGTACTTAATTATTTTAATGATGCAGTAGTATTTGGATATAAAAGAGGTAATGATATTTGTATAAATCCAAATAAAAATAATATATTAGAAGAAAATGATTTATTAATTATTTTAGCAGAAGATAATAATGTAGCTAAACCTTTAGAAGTGAAAGTAAATGAGAAAGTTTTAGAAAAGTATATAACTAAAAAGAAAGCATCTAAATTAGATGAAAAGATTCTTATTTTAGGAAATAATAATAGACTTGAGAGGATTTTATTAGAACTTGATGAGTATTCTAGTGATAAAACTAGTGTTATAGTAGCTTCTAAAAAAGATAATAATTTAGTAGATAATGTATATAAAAATATAAAAGTTAATTATAAAAAAGTTAATGTTGATAGTAAAAAAGATTTAGAAAAAGTTACTGGTAGTGATATTGATCAAATTCTTGTGCTTAGTGTTGATGATGAAGATACCAATTTAAGTGATTCAAAAACATTGTTAAGATTAATTAATTTAAAAAATATAAAAGATAGTAATGGTTATAAATTTTTAGTTACTAGTGAAATGAATGAACCTGAAAATCAAAAACTTGCTGAAGTTACTAAAGTTAATGACTTGGTAATTGGCTCGAATATTATAAATTTAATTTTAACTCAAATTTCTGAAAATAAAGATTTAGCTGAAGTTTTTAGAATATTACTTAGCTCAGAAGGTTCTGAAATTTATACTAAAAAAGTTACTAATTATATAAAAACTGAGTCGGAAATTGATTTTCATTTACTTACTAGTATAGTTTCTAAACATGATGAAGTATTAATTGGTTATAAAAAAGTAATTGATGATAACTTTGAAATTATTATTAATCCTTCAAAAATGGAGAAAATAAAATTTGAAGATAGTGATGAATTAATAGTTCTTGCTAATGATTAATTTAAAGATACTAATTTGTATCTTTTTTTTATGATATAATTAATTATGAAAAGAGGATTTATGAATTATAATAATTGTATAACAAATTTGGCTTGCTCTATTAGAAAAGAGTTTGGTTTAGAATATAAACATGAAACGATTAAAGAAGTTGATGATATATTTAATAAAAATAATTATGAGAGCGTTGTTGTTATTTTGTGTGATGGAATGGGTAGTAGTATTTTAAATAATAATTTAGAAAGTAGAGATTTTTTAATTAAAAATAAAATAAAAGATATATCTTCGGTTGTTCCTTCTACTACGACTGCGGCAACTACTTCTATGCTTAGTGGTCTTAATCCTTGTGAGCATGGATGGCTTGGATGGGATATGTATTATAAAAATGAAGAAAAAATTGTTACGATGTTTTTAAATACTTTAAAAGATAGTGATGTGCCTTTTGGAAATGTTAATTTAGCTAATAAATATTTTCCTTATAAAAATATTATAGAGGAAATAAATGAAGTTGGTAAGTTTACTTCGAAAATATTATTTCCTTTTGGAGATAATTCTTATAATGGTTTTGATGATATGCTTCATAAAATTAAAAAAGAAATAAGTGTTCCTGGTAAGAAATATATTTATGCTTATTATACAAATCCAGATAGTATAATGCATGTTTATGGCACAAAAAATGTTAGAGTAAAAGCAAATATTGAAATGATTAATAAAAAACTTGAAGATTTTAGTAAGGAAATCGAAAATACGCTTTTAATTGTTACTGCAGATCATGGGCATATTGATAGTGAAGAAATTACTCTTAGTCAGTATCCTGAGATAACAAATTTACTTGATAATGATATATGGATTGAAGGAAGATTGTGTGCCTTTAGTGTTAAAGATAATAAATATGATGAATTTAAACTAAAATTTAAAAAACTTTTTGGAGATTATTTTTATTTAAAAACTAAAAAAGAAGTAATAGATGAAAAATTATTTGGAGATGGCCTTAATCACGTTTTATTTGAAGAGTCAGTAGGAGATTTTATAGCTGTTGCATATAAAAATAAATATTTTAGAAGTGATGAAGAGTCTGTTTTGTTTAAATCTATGCATGCAGGTGTTACTGATGATGAGATGAAAATACCTTTAATAGTTGTAGAAAAAAAGTAGATGGTGTGTTAAAATAGTTTTTAATTGTGGTGATATTATGAGGAAAGAAAATAAAAATTAAAAAGGAAAAGAAATAATAAATATATTAAACAAGTTTTAAAATATATACTTTCAAAAAAACTTTTGATTGTTTGCTGGGTTGTTACAGCGATTTTATCTACTATTACTGGAGCTATAACCCCTTTTATTGATTCTAGGATTTTAAGTGCAATTACTGAGTTTGTTCCAAATGAAATAGTTGTTTTCTTATGTATTTCTTTGGCTATAAAACTTTTTGATAGCTTAGTTAATTATTTTTCAATGCTTATATCTGAAAGGCTTGAAAATGATATTATATTAAACTTAAAAAGAGATTTTGCTAAAATTTTGTATAAACTTGAAGTAAAAAATTTTGATAAAGAGGGAACAGGATTATTTGCAGATAGAATTAATATGGAACCATCTTCAATTGCGTATGGAGTATATAATTTAAGACATAGATTTATTAGTTTGCTCAGTAGCGCAGGTGTATTTGTATTTTTAATTGTTATAAGCTGGGAGATAACGCTTTTAATTTTTATATTGTCATTTCTTTCTATTTTGGTAGAAAGAATAAGAATTAAGATTTGGGAAAATTATAGAAAAGAAAATGATACTTTAAGAGAAGAAAATTATAGTATATTTTCAGAATTTATTCGTGGTGTTAGAGATATTAAAGTTCTTAATATAAGTGATTACGTGATTGATAAAATATATAATAGTCAAAAAAATATTCATGAGCATGATTTTAATCATTTGAAAAAAACTAGATTTTTTTCTAATTTTAGTTTTGTATTTACATCACTTTCAACATTTTTAGTTATGATTCTTGGGATTTATTTGATTAATATTGATAGAATGAGTGCTGCTAATTTGATAGTGGTTTATATGTATTTAAATAGAGCGTATAATTTCTTTTATGAGATAACTTCAATTAATGATGCTATTGCTAGATTAGATGTTTCAATAGATAGATTATGTGAACTGACTGAAAATGAAATTTATCCACAAGAAAAATTTGGAGATACTGTAGTTGATAAACTAAAAGGTAATATAGAGTTTAAAAATGTTAATTTTTCATATACCGAGGATAAGAAAGTTCTTAAAAATGTGAATTTTAAAATTGATGCGAATACAACAGTTGCATTTGTTGGTGAAAGTGGTCAAGGTAAAACTACGATATTTAATATAATTTCTAAATTATATAGTACTAGTGATAATACTGTATTTATTGATGGCTATGATATTAATACTTTGTCTGAGGATAGTTTAAGAAATAATATATCAATTATTACACAAAATCCTTATTTGTTTAATGTTTCTATTAAAGAAAATTTAAAAATGGTTAATCCTAGTATTTCTGATAAAGAACTTAAGAAGAGAATTAAAGAATGCTCGTTAGATGATTTTGTGAATAATTTAAAAGACAAATTTGATACTAAAATAGGAGAAGGTGGATTTACTATTTCTGGTGGACAAAGACAAAGACTCGCGCTTGCTAGAACACTCATAAAAGATAGTTCTATTGTACTTTTAGATGAAGCAACAAGTGCACTTGATAATAAAACACAAGAAAAAATTCAAAATACTATAAAAGAAATTAGTAAGGAAAAAACTGTTTTAATAATTGCTCATAGATTATCTACTATTATTAAATGCGATAAAATATTTGTAGTTGATAAAGGTAGAATAGTTGGTGTTGGAACGCATAAAGAATTAAGTAGGAATTGCAAAGTTTATAAAGACTTATATGAAGGGGAAAAGTTTTAATATTTGCTATTTTGTTCAAAATGTGATATAATTGTTACATATCTAGGGGGTATTATGGATATTAAAAGA
>CAYJKL010000025.1:0-14354 GCA_964370755.1 uncultured Muribaculaceae bacterium | reverse complement strand
CTCCGGAAGTGTTATAGGAGGATATATGAAAGTTAAAGTAGGAGATAATGTTAAAATACTTGCTGGAAAAGACAAAGGTAAAGAAGGTAAAGTAATTAGAACGTTAAGAGATAACGATAAAGTTGTAGTTGAAGGTATTAATGTTGTGAAAAAACATTCAAAACCAAGCAACTCAAACGATAAAGGTGGAATATTTGATATTGAGAAACCTATTCATGTATCTAACGTAAAAGTAACTTCTAAAGAAGTAAAGAAAGAAACAAAAAAAGAAGTTAAACCTAAAAAGGAAACTGCTAAGAAGGAAGGGAAATAATCATGAGTAACTTTAAGAAATTATATACTGAAGAAATAGTTCCTTCTTTAATGAAAGAATTTAATTATTCATCAGTTATGGCTGTTCCTAAAATCGACAAAATCATTATTAATATGGGTGTTGGTGAAGGTTCTAAAGATGAAAAATTCATCACAGCTGCAGTTGCTGATTTAACTGCGATTGCTGGTCAAAAACCAGTAGTTACTAAAGCTCGTAAATCAATTGCGGGATTTAAGTTACGTGAAGGTCAAAACATTGGTTGTAAAGTAACACTTAGAGGTGAAAATATGTATAACTTCATGGAAAAACTAATTAAAATTAGTTTACCAAGAGTTAGAGATTTCCGTGGTGTTTCTGCTAATGCGTTTGATGGACGTGGAAATTATACTTTAGGGATTAAAGAACAACTTATTTTCCCTGAAATTGAATATGATAACGTTGTTAAAGTAAGAGGAATGGATATAGTATTCGTTACTACTGCTAAAACAAATGATGAGGCTAGAAGCTTACTTAAAGCTTTTGGGATGCCTTTTAGAGGATAGGAGAAAATATGGCAAAAACTAGTTTAAAAGTTAAAAATAAAAGAACACCTAAATTTAGTACTAGAGCATATACTCGTTGTGAAAGATGTGGTAGACCTCATTCAGTATTAAAAAAATATGGAATTTGTCGTATTTGCTTTAGAGAACTTGCAAATAAAGGACAAATCCCAGGCGTGAAAAAATCAAGTTGGTAAGAAGGAGGAATTATAGATGTTTGTACAAGATAAAATAGCAGATATGCTTACAAGAATCAGAAATGCTAATCAAATGAAATATAAAACAGTTGATGTTATTGGAACTAAAATGACAGTAGCTATAGCTGAAATATTAAAATCTGAAGGTTACATTGAAGGTTTTGAACTTGAAGAAAGTATAACTGGCAATACTCTAACTTTAACACTTAAATATGGTGCTAAAAAAGAAAGAGTTATTGTTGGTCTTAAAAGAATTAGTAAATCTGGATTAAGAGTTTACGCAAAATCAAATGAAATTCCTCGTGTTCTTAACGGACTTGGAATTGCAATTATCTCTACATCAGAAGGTCTTATGACTGATAAAGATGCTAGAGCTAAAGGGTTAGGAGGCGAAGTACTTGCCTATGTTTGGTAAGGAAGAATCTTATGAGTAGAATCGGAGAAAGAAAATTAACCCTACCTGCTGGCGTTACAGTTACTTGTGAAAACAATGTAGTTACTGTAAAAGGAGCTAAAGGTGAACTTAAACTTAATTATAGTAATTTAGTTGAAATAATTGTTGAAGAAACAGTTGTTACTACTAAAAAAATTAAAGATACTAAAGAAGCTAATGTAATGCAAGGTACTACTAACAGTTTAGTTAGTAATATGATTGACGGAGTTAGTAAAGGATATGAAAAAGGCTTAGAAGCAGTTGGTGTTGGATATAAATTTAATGTTCAAGGATCAAAAATAAATGTTTCTGCTGGATACTCTCATCCAATAGTATTAGATGTTCCTGCAGGTTTAACTGTAGAACAAGTGTCAAATACTGAAATTACTATTAAAGGTATTGACAAACAACAAGTGACTGAATTTGCGGCAAATATTCGTAAAATAAGAAAACCAGAACCATATAAAGGTAAAGGTATTCGTTATAAAGGTGAAATTGTTCGTCGTAAAGAAGGTAAGAAAGCGGCATAAGGAGGTAAAAAGTTATGATAAAAAAAGAATCAAATAATGTAGCACGTCTTAGAAGACATGCAAGAATTAGAAAATCTTTAAGTGGTACAGAAGAAATGCCAAGATTGGCAGTATTTAGATCTAATAAAGAGATTTATGTACAAGTTATCAATGATGTAACTGCTACTACCTTAGCTGCTTCTTCAAGTAAAACACTTAAAATAGCAACTGGAAGTAATGTTGAAGCAGCTAAAGCTGTTGGTAAAGATATTGCTGAAAAATGCAAAAAATTAAAAATTAATAAAGTAGTATTCGACCGTGGTGGGTTTGCTTACCATGGTAGAGTAGCAGCTTTAGCTGATGCAGCTAGAGAAGCTGGACTAGAGTTTTAGGAGGCACGTATGGATAATAAAAGAAACAATGAACCTAATAAAAAAAGAAATTTTGAACAAAAGAAAAATTTATTAGAAGAAAAAGTAATTTCAATTGGACGTGTTACTAAAGTTACAAAAGGTGGTAGAGATTTTAGATTTTCTGCTACTGTTGCAGTAGGTAACCGTAAAGGTTTAGTAGGTATTGGTACTGGAAAATCTAAGGAAGTTCCAGAAGCTATTAAAAAAGCAATTCAAGCTGCTAATAAAAATGTAGTTAGAATTAGTTTAGTAGATCAAAGAACTGTACCTCACGATGCTACTGGTAAAGTTGGTAGAGCACAAGTTTTAATTAAACCTGCTAAAGTAGGACGAGGAATCGTTGCTGGTGGAGCAGCTCGTGCTGTACTAGAACTTGCTGGTGTTAAAGATATTATGGCTAAGTCACTTGGTTCAAATACTCAAGTAAATGTAGCTAAAGCGACTCTTGAAGCTTTAAAATCACAAAGAACTGCAGCTCATGTTGCAAGTCTTCGTGGAAAAAATGTAGAGGAGTTATAATATGAAATTAGAAAATTTACCAAAATCTAAAGAAACTAAATCTATTAAAAGAGTTGGTCGTGGACCAGGTTCTGGAATGGGTAAAACTTCAACTAGAGGAGAAAAAGGACAGAAAGCTAGAAGCGGTGCTTCTATTCCTGTTTGGTTCCAAGGGGGACAAACTCCTTTATTCAAAAGATTACCTAAAAGAGGATTTAACAATAAAAGATTTGAAACTAAATATGCAACTTTAAATCTTAGTGATTTAAATACATTCTTTAATGACGGAGATGTTGTAACTCCAGAAGTTCTTAAAGAAAGAGGAATTATTAAAAAGGAATTATCAGGTATTAAAGTTTTAGGTAATGGGGTTCTTGAAAAAAAATTAACTGTTAAAGCTAATAGATTTTCGAGTAGTGCTATTACTAAAATAGAAGATGCTGGCGGAAAAACTGAGGTGATCTAGTATGTTCAAAGGCTTTTCCGGTTTATTCAGTAAATCAAATAAAGATTTAAGGAAAAGAATATATATTACACTTGCGTTACTTGGAATATTTTGTATAGGTACGACTATTACTATTCCAGGTGCAAATGTTTTATATCAAGATTTAGGTTTTTTAGAAATATTTAACCTAATGAGTGGAGGCGGACTTAGAACTTTTTCTATATTCGCACTTGGTGTTTCACCATATATCTCTGCATCGATCATTATGCAAATATTACAGATGGACATTATACCTTACTTTAAAGAACTTAAAGATCAAGGTTATGTTGGAAAACAAAAGATTAACCGTATAACTAGATATATCGGGATTGCTCTTGCTTTCTTACAAGCGTATATGTTATCTATTTTCTATTTAGAAGGTACTGATACTTATACAATGATGACTACAGTCTTAATTATGACTGCTGGTACTGCCTTCTGTTTATGGATGGGTGATCAAATAACTAAGTATGGTATTGGTAATGGACAGTCTATGATAATCATGGCTGGTATTATTCAAAGTATGCCAATGGTATTTACTGGAGCTTATGATTCGTTCATAAATGCTGACGCAGAAATGTGGTTCGGTATTACAATGTTTGGTGTATTTATACTTAGTTATATATTAATTATTGTAGGTATTATTTGGATTCAGCTTGCTGAGAGAAGAATTCCAATACAACATGCTAATAAGTCAACTAGTGTTATGAATTCTAAACAAAATTTCTTACCTATAAAAATTAATTCTGCTGGAGTTATTCCAGTAATATTTGCTTCAATTATTACTACTGTACCTGCAACAATAGTTGCTCTTACGGGAAATGAAGCAGCAATAGAATTTGTCGATAAATATATTGCTAACACTTCTCCAGTTGGTTTTGCGCTATATATTATATTTATATTCTTATTTGGATATGTATATACATTTATGGCTATGAACCCTGAGAATATGAGTAAAAATTTAAATAAATCAGGAGGATTTATACCAGGTGTTAGACCAGGTGAAGATACTTCTAATTATATTAGTAAAGTACTTTCAAGACTTACTTTAGTTGGTTGTTTGTTCTTAGCAATTTTAGCTGGAATACCAGTCCTACTTACATTCGTTACTGATTTACCTGCTAGTGTTACTATCGGGGGAACTGGTATGCTTATCGTAGTAGGTGTTGCTATTGAAACATATAAACAAATTGAAAGTGGTTTAGTTAGCAGAAGTTATTCTGCAAGAAGGAAAAAACTTAAATGAAAAATATAATATTTATTGCGCCACCTGCATCAGGGAAGGGAACGCAAAGTGAACTTTTAGAAGATAATATGAATTATATTCATTTATCAACAGGTGATTTACTTAGAGAAGAAATTAATAAACGTTCTGAAATAGGTATCAGTGTAAAAAATATTATGCAATCCGGAGGTTTAGTTAGTGATGAAGTAGTTACTAACTTACTCAATAAAAAGATTCTTAGTATAAAGGATAAGCCATTTATTTTAGATGGCTATCCTCGAACTATGATTCAAGCACAGGAAATGGATAATTTATTTGATAGTAATAATATGAATGATTATGTTGTTATATATCTAGAGGTTCCATATGAAGAATCTGAAGAAAGAGCTTTATCTAGATTAGTTTGTTCATGTGGTAAGTCATATAATCTTTTAGATCCGAAACTTAGACCAGAACATGGTGATAAGTGTGATGATTGTGGTAAAACACTTCTTAGAAGAAGTGATGATACTAAAGAAAAATTTAAAGAAAGATTTGAAGCGTATCTAGAAAAAACAGCACCAGTTGTTGAATATTATAAACAAAAAGGTAAATTGGAAATGGTTGATGCTTCAATTAATCCAGAAGTAACGTATAATCAAATAGAGGAGATTCTAAAGTGATAAACATCAAAACCGAAGCTGAAATAGATTTAATGAGAATAGCAAGTAAAATTAATTTAGATGTTCATAATCTTATTAAAGAAAATATCAAAGCAGGAATTACTACTAAAGAAATAAATGATTTAGTTCATAATTTTATTGTTAGTAAGGAGTGCACACCATCGTTTTTAAATTATATGGATTTTCCATATAGTGTTTGTGCATCAGTTAATGATGAAGTGGTACATGGGTTACCATCAAATAGAAAACTTAAAAATGGTGATATTATTTCAGTAGATGTAGGTGTTAATTATAAAGGATATCATTCTGATATGGCTAAAACTTATATTATAGGTGATGTTAATAAAAAGGTTAAAGATTTTGTTAGGGTTACTGAAGAAAGTTTATACGAAGGGATTAAGGTTATTAAACCTGGAGTTAAACTTAGTGAAATAAGTAAAGCTATAGAAAAGTATGCAACTAAGCATAAACTTGGAGTGATTAGAGAACTTGTTGGACATGGTATTGGACAAAACGTTCATGAAGAGCCAGATGTTCCAAATTATTATACCGACGATTCTACAGTACTTGAGGAAGGTATGGTTCTTGCGATAGAACCGATGCTTACTTTAGGAGAGAGGTATATATATCTTTGTGATGATGAGTGGACTATAAAAACTGATGATGGTAGTTTAGCGGCTCATTTTGAAGCAAATGTAGTTGTTACTAAAGATGGATATGAAATATTGACGGGAGAGTGAAAAACATAGCAAATCGAAAATATAAGAAACCTAGAGTTACTAGAGAAGAAATTACTAACAATAAAGTTAGTGATAAGATAGAAGTAGAGGGAAAAGTTTTAGAAGTTACTAAAGGTATGCAGTACCTAGTAGAACTTCCAAACAAGCATACTATAACAGCCCACGTTTCTGGTAAAATGCGCGTGAATAACATACGTATTTTACCAGGCGATACAGTTGTAGTTGAACTTACGCCTTACGATTTAACACGTGGGATTATAACATGGAATAAGAGATAATGGAGGTAATTTATGAAAGTTAGACCATCAGTAAAAAAAATGTGTAAAAACTGTAAAATAATAAGAAGAAAAGGTAGAGTTATGGTTATTTGTAGTAACCCTAAACATAAACAAAGACAAGGTTAGGAGAAAATATGGCAAGAATTAAAAATATTGAGCTACCAGGAAAGAAACATGTATGTATCGGATTAACTGAAATATATGGTATTGGTAGAAGCTTAGCGAAAACACTATGTGAGAACGCTAAAGTAGATCCTTCTAAAAAAGTTAAAGATTTAACAGATGATGAAGTAACTGCACTTAGAAAAGAAGTAGATAATTGTACAGTTGAGGGAGATTTAAGAAGAGATGTTCAAATGAGCATTAAAGGTAAAATGGAAATCAATTGTTACGAAGGTGTTAGACACAAAAAAGGTTTACCAGTAAGAGGTCAAAGAACTAGTAGAAATGCTAAGACTCGTAAAGGTAAAGGTAAAGTTGTTGCTAATAAGAAAAAAGCAGGAAAGTAGGTAAATAGAGTATGGCATATAATAGAAGAAAAAGAAAAGTAAAAAGATCTGTACCAGAAGCACAAGCTCATATTCATTCAACTTATAACAATACAATTGTTACTATAACTGATAAAGATGGAAATGTTATTGCATGGTCTTCTGCAGGAAGAATTGGTTACAAAAGTAGTAAAAAGAAAACTCCTTTTGCTGCTGGTATGACTGCTGATGCTGCTGCACAAGCTGCTATCGAAAATGGTGTTAAAAAAGTTGATGTTTTTGTAAAAGGTCTTGGACCAGGTAGAGAAAACGCTGTTAGATCACTTCAAGCAGCAGGACTTGAAATTTTATCAATAACTGATGAAACTCCAGTTCCACACAACGGATGTCGTCCACCAAAAAAACCAAGAAATTAGGTAGAAAGGGAAACTATAAATGATTAAATTTGATAAACCAGATTATAAAATTGTAGAAACTAATCAATCAAATTGTTATGCAAAATTTGAAATTGAACCACTTGAAAGAGGGTTTGCTACTACTATCGGTAATGCACTTAGAAGAATACTTTTATCTAGTTTACCTGGGTCTGCTATAACTAGTATTAAAATTGATACTGTTATGCATGAATTCCAAAAAATAGAAGGTGTAAGAGAAGATGTAACATCAATTGTTCTTGCTTGTAAGAAAGTTGTTATTAAAAATCATTCTAATGGACCTAAAGTATTAAAGTTATCAGCTTCTAAAGAAGGAGTTGTTACTGCTGGAGATATTACTCCAGATGCAGATATTGAAATAGTTAATCCAGACCTAGTTATTTGTAACTTGGTTAAGGGTGGTAAAATCGATATGGAAATGACTGTTAATAACGGTAATGGATATGTTGATGCGGCTACTAATAAAAGTAACCTTGAAGATGCTAAAATCGGAGTAATTGCTATCGATTCTGCATATTCACCTATAGAACTTGTAAAATATGAGGCTTTAGAAACTCGTGTTGGACAAAATGAAAACTATGATAAATTAGTTATGGATATTACTACTAATGGTAGTATGCTTCCAGAAGAAGCTCTTGCGCTTGCTGCTAAAATATTAATTGAACATTTTAATATTATTGCTGATTTAAATGAAATTAGTAATGTTAGTGGATTAATGCAAGAGAAAAAAGTAGATACTATTGCTAAGAAGTTAGAAACTGCTATTGAAGAAGTTGAATTCTCAGTAAGAGCTTATAACTGTTTAAAAAGAGCAGGAGTACATACTATTCAAGATTTAGTAGATAAGAAAGAAGTAGAAGTTACAAAAATCAGAAACTTAGGTAAAAAATCTTTAAAAGAAGTTATCGATAAAGTTGCTGAGCTTGGACTTACATTTAAGGAGTAAACATGTATAGAAAATTAAATAGAGAAACTAAAATTAGATCTAGTATTATTAGAGGTTTATCTAAAACTGTTATTGAAAATGGTTATGTGGTAACAACTGATGCTAGAGCTAAAGAAGTTAGAAAATTTGTTGAAAAAATGATTACTTTAGGAAAAAGAGAAACTTTAGTTTCTCGTAGAAATGCTTTAGCATTTTTCCACAATGATAAAGAAATCGTTAGTAAAATTTTTAACGAACTAGCTCCTAAATATGCTGAAAGAAATGGTGGATATACAAGAATTATTAAACTTAAAGAACGCCGTGGAGATGACGCATTAGAAGTTAGATTAGAATTAGTATAGTTAGCTATACTTTTTTTAATACAGGGGGAAAATATGACACATTTAGAATTTATATTAAAAATGAGAAAAGAATATGAGGATCTAAAAGATATAGCAGTATCTGTTCAAGATACGCAAAATAAAGAGAAAGAACATAATTTAACTGTTGATAAAGAAATAGGTAAAATAGAGTATTTATATGGTAATCCACTTAAATATAAGAAAATAGTTTATAGAAAAACTACTGATAAAATATCTGTTTCATTTCATGTTCCAGTTGGTAGACTTGACATCATTAAGTTTTTTAACAAACAATTTAGTGAAAGTATAGTGCCACTAGATTTGCAGGAATTACTTAAGGTAACAAACGTTACTAAGAGTGAGGTTTCTTTTTCTGGTAAAGCTGAAGGCTTGACATCTTTTCATTTTGGAATATATGATTTAAAGAATCAAGTAAATGTTAGACAAACAAAATATTAAGAGGATAGGAAACTATCTTTTTTCATTGACTTTTTTTGACGTTTTTGTCAAAAAAAGTCAATGGTTAATTTATTTGCAAAAAAAAGTTAGATTTATAAATCTAAGCTATTTTTATTTAAAAGAAATTCTTTTATACCTATAACTACTATTCCTTCTTCTGTTCTCCATAGTTTTATATCATCTTTAACAATTATTATTTTTTTGAAACTATCTGGTATATTATTTAATGATTTAGATTCTTGTAGTCTTTTTTCAGGAGTGTCTATATTAAGTGCTGATTGTATATAGTACCTTTTACTTCCTTCATTACATATGAAATCTACCTCTAGTTGTTTTTTTGAATTTGTTTCCCTTATTTCAACGACACCAACATCTATATTATAGCCTCTTATATATAATTCATTGTATATTATATTTTCCATAATATGATTTTCTTCTTGTTGTCTGAAATTTAGTCTTGCATTTCTTAGTCCTATATCTGCAAAATAATATTTTTGTGGAGCTTGTATGTATTTCTTTCCTTTTATATCATATCTTTCAACTTTTTCAATTAAGAAAGAGTCTAGTAGGTAGTTTAAATATGAATTTATTGTATTTTTCGATAATTCTTTTGTTCCATTACTAATAAAAGTATTATGTATTTTTTGTGGATTTGTTAGTGAACCTACTGATGATGCAAGTATATTTATTAATGTATCTAAAATATCGTTTCTTGTAATATTATTTCTTTCTATTATATCTTTAATATAAGTCATTTCGAATAATGTGTTCAAATATTTGCTTTTTTGTTCGTCAGTTTTTTGTGATTGAATTAGTGGCATTCCACCGTAAGTTATATATTCATTCCATGCATCTTGTTTTTCTCCGTTATATGTACTATAGAATTCTGAAAAAGAAAGTGGAAATATTCTTACTTCGTCACCTCTACCTCTAAATTCTGTTATAATGTCCGATGATAAAAATCTAGAATTACTTCCTGTTACATATACATCTAAATTACTTATATGTAAAAAACTGTTTAGTACTGCTTCAAAGTTTTCAACATTTTGAATTTCGTCTAGTAAAAGATAATGCATATCATCATCTTTTATTTGACTTTTTACAAAATTATTTAGTTCTTCTGGTTTTAAATATTTTTGGTTTTCAATTGTTTCTAAATCTAATTTTATAATATGATCTTTTTTTATACCTGAATCTATTAAATAATTTTTAAATATTGGGTCTAATAAAAATGATTTTCCACATCTTCTTATTCCTGTTAATATTTTAATCATTTTATTATCTTTTCTATTAATTAACTTTTCTAGGTAATCATTTCTTTTAATATATTCCATTTTATCTGTTTCCTTTCATAGTAATATTATATTATATTTTTATTGTATATACAATATGTTCATTGACTTTTTTTGACCAAAACGTCAAAAAAAGTCAATGAAGTATAATTTTATGTGCCTTTTTGTATAAAAATTGTTTTAATAATTTGTTAATTATGATAAAATGTTTATACGTGTTAATAAAATAATAGAGGAGTGTTAAATATATATGGCTAAAGTAATATCGCTAGTGAATCAAAAAGGTGGAGTTGGTAAAACAACTACTAGTATTAATTTATCTGCTGCGCTAGGACAGCGTGGGAAAAAAGTGTTATTAATAGATATGGATCCACAAAGTAATTGTACAACTGGTTTAGGTTTATCAGCATCTGATTTTAATAGTGATGTTTATGAAGTTATAACTGGTCAAGCAGAAATAAAAAAAGGAATTAAGAAAACTAAGTTTAAAAATTTAAGTATTATGCCTGCAACTTTAAATCTTGCGGGGGTAGATGTTGAATTTGTTAAAAAGATGCTTGAAGATCCTGAGTTTAGACAAAATGAGCAATTAAAAATTGCTTTAGAAGAAGTAAAAGATAATTATGATTATATTATTATTGATTGTCAACCTTCACTTGGAATAGGTACTATGAATGCACTTGTTGCAAGTGATTCAGTTATTATTCCAGTTCAGTGTGAATTTTTAGCGCTTGAAGGAATTACTCAGCTTCTTAATTCAGTTATAATGGTACAGTCAAGTATGAATGCTGATCTTAGAATAGAAGGAGTTTTACTAACAATGTTTGATGGTAGAACTAATATTGCTCTTGAAGTAGTAGAAGAGATTAGAAAATACTTTAAAGATAAAGTGTTTAGTACAATAATTCCAAGACTTGTAAGACTTGTTGAAGCACCTAGTCATGGTAAACCAATTAATGAATATGATCCAACTAGTAGAGCAAGTGAAGCTTATGCTAATTTGGCGAAGGAAGTGATTGATAGAAATGGACAATAAAAAGAAAGCTTTAGGAAAAGGTTTAGAGCAGTTATTTGCTAATAATGTTATTAACTTTGATGCAGTTGAAAGTAATATAGTTGAAACTGCTAAAGAAAGTGATGTAACTGAAATTTTACTGAGTGATGTAAGAAGTAACCCTTATCAACCAAGAAAAGTGTTTGATAATGCAGCACTTGAAGAAATGGCTGAATCAATAAAAGAATTTGGTGTTATACAACCTATTATTGTTAAGAAAAGTATTAAAGGTTATGAGCTTATTGCAGGTGAGAGAAGATGTAAGGCAAGTAAACTTGCTGGTAAAGAAAAAATACCTGCAATTATAAAAGATTTTACAGATGAAGAAATGATGGAGATTGCTCTTCTTGAAAATGTTCAAAGAGAAGATTTGAATCCAATTGAGATTGCAAACTCAATTGATCAAATTATTAAACTTAAGAACATTACTCAAGAAGAATTTTCTAAAAGATTTGGTAAGAGTAGAAGTTATGTTACTAATCTACTTGGGATACTTAGATTACCTGAGATTGTTAAGAATATGGTTTCAGAGAAAAAATTATCTTTAAGTCATGCTAAAATTTTAAGTAAACTTGATGATTCTAAACAAATTATTGATATGGCTGAAAAAATAGTTAAAGAAAATTTAAGTGTTCATGATGTTGAGAGAATGCTTAGTGTTAAACCTAGTGTTAGTGAGATAGCTCCTAGAAGTCATGCGAATTATAATTTATATGCTAGAATAGTAAGTGATTACTTTGATGAGAAAGTTAAGATAACTAAAAATAAACTTGAAATTAAATTTTCTGATGAAAAAGATTTACTTCGCATTCTTGAGCTTATGAATGTAAAGGTAGATGAAGATTAATGAATGATATAAAATTTGATTTAGGTGATAAAGTTATTATGAAAAAAGGTCATGCCTGTGGATTTAATATGTGGACTATTACTAGAGTAGGTGTAGATGTTAAACTTAAGTGTGATAACTGTGGTAGAGAAATAATGCTTGATCGTCTAGTATTTATAAAAAAATTAAAGAAGGTGATTAAAAGTGAAGAAAACTAAGAAACTTTTTAAACTTCATCCTGTAATGACATTTTTAGTTTTAGCTGTAGTAACAGTTGTTGTTAGTTTAATATTTTCAATATTTAATGCACAATCAACTTATAATGTTTTTTCAGAAATAACAAGAGATTATACACCAGTGACTGAGTCAGCAGAGTCCTTATTTAGTTTAAGTGGTCTTAAGTATATATTTACAAGTTCTGTTTCAAACTTTGCAAATTTTACAGTTTTATCTAATTTAATAATTATACTTATTGGTATAGGTATTATGGATAAGAGTGGATTTTTACAAACTATTGTTACACTCTTAACAAAAAAAGCTAAGAAAACAAATGTTACATTTACATTAATATTAATTTGTTTACTGGCTAGTGTTATTGGAGACCTTGCATATCTTATTTTTATACCGTTTACAGCGCTCTTTTTCTATTATGGGAAGAGAAACCCGTTTATTGGTATAATTGCTTCATTTGGAGCACTTACAACAGGAACTGGGTTATCTCTAATGTTTACATCAATAGATTCTACACTTAGAAATTCAACACTTTTAAATGCTAGTGTTCTTACAGCTGATTATAACTTTAGTGTTTATGCTTTTTGGTTAGTAAGTGTTATTGTAATTATACTTACAGCAGTTCTTTTAACAAGAATTACTGAAGGTTATGTTACTAAGAAAGTTCCGAAGTTTGAATTTCCTGAATCTATACTTGAAGAAGATATAGTAACTAAAAGAGAATATAGAGGTTTAATACTTGCTTTAATATTTGGTTTTATATATTTACTTATTATAACTTATAATATTATTCCGGGCCTTCCTTTTTCAGGGAATTTCCTTGATGATAGTCAGTATTTATATATAGATAAACTGTTTAGTTATGAATCATTTTTTACAAATGGATTTGTATTTATAGTAGCAATATTTTTTATAATTTTAGGTTTATTTTACGGAATAGGTTCTAAATCAATAAAAAATAATAATGATTTAATTGAATGTTTAGGTTACGACTTAAACGGAATAGGTAAAACACTTCTTTTAATATTTGCAGCGTCTATTCTTATTAACATTTTTAAACAATCTAATGTTGGTAATGTGTTAATAGTTTGGTTTTCAAATATTATAGGTAATAGTGGATTTACTGGACTTCCTTTAGTTTTACTTTTATTCTTTTTAACAATTATTGGAACAATATTTGTTCCATCATCAATTGTTAAATGGCCTATACTTGCATCAACAGTGGTTCCTCAGTTTATGAACTCAGGTATATCACCAGAGTTTGCACAGCTTGTATTTAGGCTAGGTGAAAGTGTATCGATGGGGCTTACGCCACTTCTTGCTTACTTTGTTGTTTATATTGCTTATTTTGAGAAATATAATCAGACAGGTGAGTCTATTGGAATATTTAAAGCTATCAAATTTCAAGTACCTTATGCTTTAATAGTGCTTGCACTTTATTTAATAGTAATATTATTTTTCTATATAACTAATATACCACTAGGTCTTGGTGCCAGTGTAGCTTTATAAGAGAGTATTTAATTTACTTTCTTTTTTTTACAAAATTTTTCTATGTTTGAATTGTAATATAAGATTTATTGTGGTACAATTTTATTAAGATAAAAGGAGCGTGTTTAACGTGAAAGAATTTTTACTTAAAAACAAACTTGTAATAATGCTTATTACAGCGGCAGTACTTTTAACAACTATAGGTCTATCTTATGCATTTATGCCAAATGATGTAGTAGTGTCTACAAGTGGAGATGCTAGTCTTCAAGTAATTGCAGGAGATGGTTACACACTAGAAACAGTTAGAAATGTTTCAAGATTAACAGAGGTAACTGGTGAGAATTATACACTTGCAGAACTTAGTGCAGATGTAACACTTACTACTGGAGAACAAATAGATACTACTTATGATTTGTATTATAATGTTAAAGTTAATAATTATTTAGATGGAACAACGACGCCAACTGCTAAAGTAATTGTTAAAATATATAATCCAAGTGGAAC
>CAYJKL010000024.1:10013-15070 GCA_964370755.1 uncultured Muribaculaceae bacterium | reverse complement strand
AAGTTCGTCAAAGAAGAGGAACACAAGTATTAAGTAAAGGAGAAACTAGCAGATTGAAATCTGTTATCTAAGGTGGTGAATTAAATGACAAGAGTTAAAGGTGGAACTGTCTCTAAAACTAGAAGACGTAAAGTTCTTAAAGAAGCCAAAGGGTACTTTGGTAGTAAACATAGATTATACAAAACTGCTCAAGAGCAAGTTTTCCATAGTGGACAATATGCTTATAGAGATAGAAGACAAAATAAAAGAAATTTCAGAAAACTTTGGATTACAAGAATCAATGCTGCATGTCGTGAAAATGAAATTAGTTATTCTAAATTCATTAATGGACTAGCTAAAGCTGGTGTTGAACTTAATAGAAAAGTATTATCTGAAATGGCTATAGCTGATCCTAAAGGATTTGCTGCTATCGTTGAAATTTCTAAAAAAGCACTTGCTGGAGAAGAAGTAAAAGCTCCTAAAGCTGCTGTTAAAAAAGAAGTTAAAACTGAAAAAGTAGAAAAAAAAGAAACTAAAAAAGAAGATTTATCTTCTAAAACTTTAGCTGAACTTAAAGAAATTGCTAAAGAAAAAGGTATTAAAGGTTTTTCTACTATGAAAAAAGATGAGCTTTTAGAAAACTTAAAATAAACTTCGTAGGAAGTTTTTTTTATTGACATAATATGACATTAGTGCTACAATAATGGCGTAATTATGGGGGTTTTGTATGAGTGTTAAAGAGTATTTGAATTTGGACCATGAAATTAAAGATAATAAATCTGTTCGTGTATTTGTGAGTAATTTTATTAGAAATTATGGTGCAGATAAAGAGAGTCTGTTGTTGTTATTTAATTTTTTAATCAATAATGGTATTAGAGAGAAGAGTTATTCATTTGTTGGATTTTTGTTTTATCTTAATAAATTTGAATGTGATATAAGAAAATATATAACTTCTAAATATTTAAATCCTTATGATGTTGAAAGTTTGCATATTAAAAATGAATATAAAGTGTTTATGAAAATATGTGAAAGAGTATTAACGAAGAATGAACTACAGGAATATTTAGATTTATTTAATGTAACGTTACTTAACTTTGAAGTCTATTGTATAGATAATATTAAAGCTTTGTTTAAATATAGTCAATTAGATAATTCTAATAAAGATATAGCTAATAAGAATTTCGAAATGGTAAGAGAATATTCACGTAGATTTATTAGTGGACAAAATGTAGAAAGTAATTATAAAAAATCTGATAGTTATAGGTATAAATGTTATATAGACAAAATCAAATTATTTGTTGAGAGTAAAATTAATTATATTCCAAATACTAAATATTCTGGCTATTTAGAAAAATTACAGAGAGAAGATGAGCAACTATATAATGACTTTATAAGTAAAAAAAGCAAACATGTTGTAGAAGTATCAGAAACAATTATTGATAAAAATGAAAGTTTAGCTTTACTTGTTGTTCAGAAATATAGAGATTCTGTATCTAAAAATATCCCATTTGATTTACTTGATATTATTATTATATGTAAAGGTCGTTCGTTTAAGAAAATATATGATATTATATTAAGAGAGGCTAGTGCTAGTGAACCATTCTTGGAAATTAGAGAAATGTTTTATAAACTATTTAGAATTAACTTAAAATATGTTTTTGAAAATTATGCTACTTTAGATATTCCTTTTAATTATAAAATTAATACTAATTATAAAGGTATGGAAATAAGTGCTAGTTATTTTGAATATAAAGATGAAATTAATGAATTTTTTAATAGAAATAATTTATTTTTAAATAGTTTTTTTATTAATTGTTATCTAGAAAGAATAATAAATCGTATCATACAAGAAAGAGATTCGTTACATTATAATATCAAAAATGAAGTATCAAGATTAAATGATAAAAATGTTACTCATAGAAAGCTTAGTTATGATAAAACAGATAAACTTTTTGGTTATATCCTTGAGTATTGTGATAATTATAATTGGGATATAGAAAGTTTAAGTGAAATTTATAATAAGTATTACAATACTTCATACATTGCTTTTCTTGAAATGATGATTGAATATTTAGAATATAAATTTATGACAACTGAGGATAAAGTATTTTGTACAAAGAAAAATTTGGTTGCTAGACATTTAGCTGCTACTAAATTTGATTATAAAATGGCTTATGTATTTACGGGTAATAAATTACTTTTAGAAAATAATTTATCTGTTACGAATAGTGATCTTTATAAAATTTGTGATTTAGCAAGAAAAGAAAATGTAGAATATATTAAGTTATTATTTGAGAAGTATGGAATTATCATTAAAGATGAATGTGGTATCATTTCAATAAACGAATCTAGATTTAATAAACTTATTAATTACGTTGAAAATATTTTATTTAATAAGTTTCTTTATGCTAAAGCTTCAAATAAAGAGAAGATAAAACAACATATAATAACTAAATTTAATAGAGTTAAGAAAAATGTTTATAAAGAAGCAAAAAAATATTGTGAAGAAAACTCAGATAATTTTGAAGAAGTTAGAAATAATAGTTACTTTACGCAGTTAAATAATTATTTGGAGTTAAGTGATGAAGTTTATGATAATAGTCTAGGAAGAGATACTAATAGTATTGCTGCTAAAAAAATAGTAGATTGTTTTGGATATAATTATAATGATGTTACACTTGCTGCAAGTTTTAAATGTGATTACGAGGCTACTTCAATAAAATATATTGCTTCACTTTTATATAATTTTGTAGTTGATAGTATGTCTAGTGGATATGTAGTAATGGCTGATGACGTATTTAAAATTATTTATTCAGTTAATCCTTATATAACTTATTCTCAGCTAAATTTATATTTTATGAGATATAATGATGAAGACTCTGATGTGGAAGTTATAAACTTTATTAAAAATCTTTTAATAAATATCAAAAATTCTAGAGGAATTATTGATGAAAATTATTTAAGAAATAATAACGATGCTATTGAATACTTTAAAAATATGAAAAAAATTGATTATGCGGCACTTGTTGCAATTAAGAAAAGAAATGAGGTCAGTAAATATGGAAAAAATTAATAGAGAAGTTTTAGAAAATTTGAAATTGAACTATAAGAGGAAAGCAGATGGTAGTTCTGATGTATTTTATAAAAATTTAATTTTACTTGGGGAAAGTTTAAATTGGAGAATGCCAAAAATCAAGAAATTATTTGTTGAAAATATTGATGCTGATATTAATATGAATAATATACTAAATGGTCTTGATAAATACTATAAAAAAATAGGGAAGTTAAGTGATAATATAATATTAAAAAAACATATTATAGCTATTAGTTCCAATTGGAAAGGTAGTTATTTTCATGTAATACCGCTTAAAGCTAGTGATATGATAATAGTATGTAAAAAGTTTATGAGTCAGAGTCCTACTGTAGGGGAGCTTAAACAAATAATAACTGATTTACATAGTAAATATTCAGATTATGAGTTAATTAAAATTTTTGAGGCAATTGAAACTTATATAGAATCGTCTTTCTTTAATTTATATGAAATTGCTATTTTAAGTGATACACAAAAAATGGGACTTCGTAATAATTTTAAAGAAAGATTTAGTGTTATTAAATCAAAAATGATTAATCTAGATGAAATAGTTATAGAAAAGAAAACTATAAATACGCCAAAATATGAACTAGCTATAATTAGTCTTATTGATTCTATGCTTGCCAACATCAATAATTTAACAGAGGAAAATATTTTAGAAACTATTAGAGAATCTAATATTGACGTTGGAAAGTTTAATATCAGAAATATAATTTTAGATAGACTTAAAAAAAAATACGATGTTGAAGATGAAAATGTAATGAAATTATATAATTATGTAAATCCTAAGAAGAAGAAGGAAAATTCTAGAAATAATAAATATCAACATAATTCTGATTTTGAAACTGCATGTAAGCTAATTGTTTATTTTTATACAAACAATTTTGATAAAAGGAATTTTGATATAATTGACTTGCATATTATTTTAGAAACTTATGCTTTAAAATATTTTGATAATATCTCTTTTATGTATCATTATTTTCTAAATTATTTTTATGAATTATTTGTAAATACAGGAATTGATTATTATAATGAGTTATCGATTATATGTAAAAAAAGAAAACATATTTTATATGAATCAATGCCTTATAATGAAAATAGTGATGCTTATAAAAAATTTAAATTTAAAGTAAATGGAGTGGCTAGTAACTGTGCTGATGGTAGTGAATTTTTGGATCAATCAGAAATTGCTGATTCAATATTTAATTATATTGAGTATTACTTTGATAATATAGTTATTTGTAATGGAAGTTTTAGAAAAGTATTAATTGAAAGAGATGTTACTTCCCATGAAAGTTTTACAAGAAAAAGAGGATAAAAGGTTGCTTTTTACCTAAAAATAAGGTAAAATTATATATAAGTTTTTACTTGGTTATTTGCTCTCCGGCTTATTACTAGGTTTAAACCGTTTATAAATATGAAAGGAGAATTTTAAAATGGCTTTATCTAAAGTTGAAAAAGCAGAATCTAAAAAAGAATTTGCTAAACATGAAAAAGATTGTGGATCAGTTGAAATACAAGTTGCAAACTTAACAAAAAGAATTAATTCTTTAACTGAACACTTAAAAGACCATAAACATGATTTTCACTCAAAAAGAGGATTATTAATGATGGTTGGTAAAAGAAAAAAATTACTTAATTATTTAAAAAATAATGATGTAGTAAGTTACAGAAATGTAATTAAAAAATTAAATTTAAGAAAATAGGCACTAATCTTTTTAGTGACTTTTTTTTGCGAAAGAGGTAGAAATGAAAAGAATATTTAAAATGAATTTTTTAGGTAGAGAACTTGAAGTTGAAACTGGAAGACTTGCTAAACAAAGTAATGGTTCAGTTTTAGTTAGATATGGTGATACTGTTGTATTATCTGTTTGTGTTATGGGGAAAAAACCTGTTACTCAAGACTTTTTTCCGCTGCAAGTTATTTATCAAGAGAAACTTTATTCAGTAGGTAAAATACCTGGTGGATTTATTAAAAGAGAAGGAA
>CAYJKL010000024.1:0-10003 GCA_964370755.1 uncultured Muribaculaceae bacterium | reverse complement strand
ACCAAGTGAGGCTGCTACTCTTGCAGGAAGACTTATTGATAGACCAATTAGACCTATGTTTAATGAGAATTTAAGAAATGAAATTCAAGTTATTAATACAGTTTTATCTGTTGATCAAGATAACTCTCCAGAAATGGCTGCTTTATTTGGAACGTCACTTTGTCTTGGGATAAGTGATATTCCATTTGATGGACCTGTTGCGGGAGTAAATGTTGGACTTATTAATGATGAGTTTGTTATTAATCCGACAAGTGCTGAGAGCGAAGTTAGTAAACTTAGTTTAACTGTTGCTGGTACTATGGATGCTATTAATATGGTTGAGGCTGGAGCTAGCTTTTTATCAGAAAAAACTATGTTAGACGCACTTATGTTTGCTCATGAAAATATTAAAGAACTATGTAAATTTCAAAATGAAATTATTGAAGCAGTAGGTAGCGAAAAGGTTGAACTTGAAGTATTTGATATTGACGCAGATATTTTAAAAGATGTTGTTGAGTTTGCTAATGATGATATGCTTAAAGCTATTCAAATTAAAGATAAACTTACTAAGTATGAAAGAATTGAAGAAGTAAAAGAAGAGACTATTGGTCATTTTACTATAAAATTTGCTGAAGATGCAGACCTTGCTACTAAAATATCACATGTTTCTAAAGCTGTACATAAACTTGAATCAGATTTAGTTAGATATTTAATTACTGATGAAAAAATTAGACCTGATGGAAGAGCAATGGATGAAATTAGACCACTTGATGCTTGGATAGATTTACTTCCAAGAACTCATGGATCTGGATTATTCCAAAGAGGTGAGACACAAGTTCTTGCTACTACTACACTTGGTGCTCTTGGTGAACATCAAATACTTGATGGACTTGGTATTGAAGATACAAAAAGATTTATGCTTCATTATAATTTCCCTCAATATTCTGTAGGAGAAACTGGTAGATATGGTGCTCCTGGAAGAAGAGAAGTAGGACATGGTGCACTAGGTGAAAGAGCGCTTCTTGAAGTAATTCCTTCTGAAGAAGAGTTTCCTTATACTATAAGAGTTGTTTCTGAAGTTTTAGAATCTAATGGTTCATCTAGTCAGGCTACTATTTGTGCTGGTTGTCTTAGTTTAATGGCTGCTGGTGTACCTATTAAAAATCCAGTTGCTGGTATTGCAATGGGACTTATTCAAAATGGCAAAAATTATACAATTTTAACTGATATTCAAGGTCTTGAAGATCATATGGGTGATATGGACTTTAAGGTTGCAGGTACTAAAGATGGTATTACTGCACTTCAAATGGATATTAAAATTAAAGGTGTAACTAAAGCAATTTTAAAAGAAGCTTTAGAACAAGCTAAAAAAGCTAGACTTGAAATTCTTGGTGTTATGAATGAAGTAATTGATACTCCAAGAGAAGAGTTATCTAAATATGCTCCTAAAGTTGTTACATTTAATATTGATCCAGAAAAGATTAAAGATGTAATTGGTAGAGGCGGAGAAATGATTACGAAGATTATTTTAGAAGCTTCAAATGTTAAAACAGTTAATGATAAAGATGCTGTTAAAGTAGATTTAGAAGATGATGGAAGAGTTATTATATATCATACTGATGCTGATGTAATTGCTAAAACAAGAGAATATATTGAAAATATTGTTAGAGTAGTTGAGTATGGTAAAGTATATGAAGCAACAGTTGTTAAAGTTGAAGACTTCGGATGTTTCGTAGAACTTTGGAAAGGTTGTGAAGGTCTTGTACATGTATCACAACTTGCACATGAAAGAATAAATAAACCTTCTGATATTTTATCTGTTGGTGACCAAATTACTATTAAATCACTTGGTTATGATAGTAAAGGTAGACTTAATTTATCTAGAAAAGAGTGTTTACCAAAACCAGTTAAAAAAGAAGAAAAGAAAGAAGATAAAAAAGGTGAGTAATCATCTTTTTTTGTGATATAATTATTTCGGTGATTAAGTATGCTTGAAGAATATATAATAAATGGAGATTTAGTAGAAGATGTTAAGTTTGATAATGAAGTAATAAACATGCATGCTATTGAGTCTGTTTCTTTTGATAATGTAGAGTTTAGTAAATGTGTTTTTAGTGTTAGAAGTATAGATAAACTTAATTTTAATAATTCCACTTTTAATAATTGTGATTTGTCTAATATTGATTTTGATAAAGTGGGTTTTCATAAATGTAAATTTAATGATTCTAAACTAGTAGGTATAAATGCATCAAATTCTTCATTTTATGATTCTGTTTTTAATAATTGTAATTTAGACTATATGAGGTTATTTAACTCTAAACTTAAGAATGTTGAATTTGTAAGTAGTCTTCTTAGGGATGTTGAGTTTAATAAAGTAGTTTTAAATTGTGTAACTTTTGACTTAAATATTATAAGTAACTTTTTAGGGGCTAATACTAAATTTGATAAAATTGATTTTTCAAATAATAAATTAAGTGGCTTAATGGTTGATTTAAAAAATATGAAAGGTGCTTCATTATCTTTTGAGCAAAGTGCTATGTATTTACAAAATCAAGGAATTGTTATAAAATGATTTTACGGAGGTTATTATGAGAGAACTTAAAATTAATGGTTTATATAGACATTTTAAAAATAAACCATATAAAGTAGTGGGTACTGCATTTGATTGTGAAACTATGAGGGAAGTTGTAATTTATATGGCACTTTATGGTGAATACAAAACTTGGATTAGAGATAAAGAAGTATTTTTATCTGAAGTAGATAGGGAAAAATACCCTGATGTTAAACAAAAATATAGATTTGAAGAAATTACAGAAATAGAAAGTTAGTCTTTCTATTTTTTGTTTTTTGATATATAATATATTCATGAAAAAAATTGTAGTTAAAAATATTAGGAATTCAAAGTTTATTAAAAAGCTAAAAAAACATGAAATGATCACTTTAAGTAAAGACATTAGAGAATATATTCTGGATGTTGTATCAGTTAATGGTGGTCATTTATCATCTAATCTTGGGATTTGTGATTTAACTGTTGCAATGCATAAAGTTTTTGATTTTGAAAAAGATAAAATAATTTTTGATGTTGGTCATCAAAGTTATCCGCATAAAATACTTACTGGAAGAGCAGGGAAGTTTGAGTCTCTTAGAAAATTAGGTGGGATATCAGGTTTTCAAAGTATAGATGAGAAAGATCCTTATGAAGCAGGACATTCCTCTACTAGTTTGTCTGCGGCTCTTGGTCTTGCTATTGCTCGTGATTATCAAAAGGAAGATCATAATATAATAGCGGTTATTGGTGATGGATCTATTTGTAATGGTTTATCATATGAGGCACTTTGCCATATTGGAAGTGTTGATACTAAACTTATTATTATTCTTAATGATAATGAAATGAGTATATCTAAAAACGTTGGTGCTTTTAATAATTTGCTTGATAAAATTAGATCTAATAATGGATACAAAATTGCTAAAAAGGATACTAAGTTTGTTTTAAGAAGAGTTCCATTTATTGGTAAATTTTTTATTAAAATTATAAAAAAAATAAAATATTTATTTAGAAATTTATATAATAGTAATGGTATATTTTTTGAAAAACTTGGAATTAAATATTATGGACCAATTAATGGTCACGATTTTACTGAAATGGAAAATTATTTGAATATTGCAAAAAAAAGTGAAGAACCTGTTATACTTCATGTTATTACTAAAAAAGGATACGGATATAAATTTGCTGAAGATGATGAAGATGGCGTTTGGCATGGTGTTGGTCCTTTTGATAAGGAAACTGGAGAAATAAAAAGTACTAAAAATAAAGTTATTTATAGCTCAGTTGTTAGTAATAAAGTTTTAGAACTTAGTAAGAAAAATAGTAGAATAGTTACAATAACTCCTGCTATGACTGGTGGATCTAAACTTGGAAATATTGCTAAAGAACTTCCTAATCAGTTTATAGATGTTGGAATTGCAGAAGAGCATGCTGTAGTTTTAGCGAATTCTTTAGCACTTGGTGGTAGAAAACCATTCTTATCTATTTATTCTTCTTTCTTACAAAGAGGTTATGATCAGCTACTGCATGATGTTGCTAAATGTAAAAGTGGTGTTGTAATAGGTGTTGATAGATGTGGCATTATTGGAGAAGATGGGCCATCTCATCAAGGGTTATTTGATTTATCTTTTTCATTACCAATTCCTAATTTAATAATAACTGCTCCTAAAGATGCTAAAGAAGCAAACTCGCTTTTAGAACTAGGTTTTAGTATGAGTGTACCTTTTATGGTTAGATATTCAAAAAATAAAATTACTGATAGTACTGAAACTGAAAAAATTAAATTTGCTACTTGGGAAGTTTTAAAAAATGGAGAAGATGCTACAATTATTACTTATGGAGATTTTGTAACTAGCGCTCTTAAAATTGCAAATAGTCTTGCAAAAGATAATATTAATATTGAAGTAGTAAATGCTAGGTTTATAAAACCTATTGATATAGGTATGTTTGGTAGAATTCAAAATAAAAATAAACCAATATTTGTTTATGAAGAAGTTTATAAAATAGGTGGTCTTGGAAGTTATCTTGCTAGTGTAAATAATGAAAATGTTAAAATATTTGCGATAGATGATAAATTTGTAATGCAAGGTACTAGAGATGAAGTTTTAAAGAAATTAAAATTAGATGAAAAATCTATGGTTGGTAAAATAAAGGAGTATTTTTAATGAATGCAATTGAGTATAGTTTAGTAAATAATATAATGAAAGTTGATAATCCTTTGATGGTGCATAATGTTTTAAATAATGATGGAACTTTGTCTGAAGTTAGTTTTACTTCTATTTTTAATCTGAATTTAGTTAATTGGTGTGGTTTCTTTTCTATGCGTGATGGGAAAGAATTTCCACCGAGATTAAGAGATAAATTAAAACTAATGAAGAATTATGAGAATCTTACGCAAAAACCTGAATGTATAGATAAACTTAGAACTTTTGATAGAGAAACTCTTTTTATTGAAAATGTTGATGATTACTTAATGGTCTTAACTTTAGCTTTTGAGTATCTTGATTCAGTTTTGGGTACTACTGAATTTAAGTTTGCAAAGTTTGATGTTAATTTAGAACTTAAAAATAAACTTATGGAATTGAATTTTCCTAGACAATCAGAGGCTGATTACTATATGTATAAAAGAATGCTTAGTGAGCATTTGACTTTTGTAATATCTAAATTGTTTGTTAAGAATACTTTGAAATCAATTAAAATATTTACAGATCCTTTAGCTATTGATGGTGTAACTTATAGATATTATATAGATAAAAATACTGGAAATCATATTCTTGAGTATAGATCTGAAGGTATAATTAAATTATTTAATATGAGTGATAGTTCAAAAAGTAATATTGAAGATTTACAATTTTTGATTAATAGTATTCAAAGTATTAGTTTTGATGAATTAATGGAAATAAGAAATAATACTATGCATAAAAAAAAGCGCTTAAAAAAATAAGCGTTTTTTAGTACTCTAAAATATATTTATCATAATATTCGTCATAAGTTAATCCTGAGTTTATAACATCTGTAGCAAGATCTATTCCAAGATATCTTAGATGCCATGGTTCTTCCATATATCCAGTTATATCAATAGTACTTTCTGTGTATCTTACTATAAAGCCAAAGTTGTGAGCATTTTCTAAAAGCCAATCGTATCCTTCTGGTGATACAGTGCTATAACTATATTCAGGGCTGTTTATATCTACTGCAAGTCCTGTTTGATGCTCTGAGTGTCCTGGTCTTGCTGAATATGTATCAGCAGCATCTACGCCGTCTCTTGCTGAATAGTTTGTATAAAGTGTGTTTTGATAATCATATGATCTATAAGCAGAGTAGGGAGTAAATGTTAAGTTATCATTTTCTGCTGCATCAAATAAATTTATTAGTGCCTCGCTAGCTTCTTTTCTTAGTTTTAAATTACTGAATCCTGGTATAGATACAAGTTCTGGTACATAGTCTTCGCTTAAGTAATTATATTTGTTTACGAGCACTGATATATCACTTTGATTTTCTATTGGAAATGTATTTTCATAACCTTTATAATCAAGTCCAATATTAACTAAGGTTACTGCTTCTTCAATTGATATTGTGTTTTCTTTTAAATAATCTTTGTATCTATCTGTTTTATTTACATCATAGTTGTTTATTTCAACAAAATCACTAAACTCAGTATAATCTAGTTTAGTAAGCTTACTGATATTTTCATTTGATAAAGTAAATATTAAATTTATTTCACTAGGTGAGTACCCAATATCTAAAAATTTATTTAGATTTATTAAGAAGTCGACATTGTCTTTGTATTCTATTTCAAGGTAACTATCAAAATATTTTTCTTCAAATATATTATTTATAAGAACTTCTTCAAGTGTTTTTGAATAATTATTTTCTTCAAGTTTAGTTTTTATATCATTTTGCTCAGCTGCTGTTATTGCTTCGCTGCTGTAGTCTGTTTTTTCTACCTCACTGGAATTATTATTCATAAAATAAATACTTCCTCCTATTAAAATAATAATCATTATAAGTGTAAAAATTCTTTTTTTCTTTAATTTTCTTTTTTTCATAGTGTCTCCTTTTACAATTATATCACTAAATCTTAATAAAAACTATATTATATTTTACGATTTTATTGTATACTTATAGTAGGTGATTTAAATGAAAGTAATAGTTAGCGCTGGTGGTACTGGTGGCCATATTTATCCTGCTCTTGCTATAATAGATAAACTTAAAAAAGAAGAGAAAAATTTAGAAGTTCTTTTTATAGGTACTCATAATAGAATGGAAAAAGATATTGTTCCTTCATTAGGCATTAAATACGAAAGTCTTGAAATTTATGGACTTAGTAAAACGATGCTTTTCAGAAATTTTAAAAATTTAAGTTTAATTAATAAAAGTTATAAAAAATGTATTAGTATAATGAAAGATTTTAAACCAGATATTGTTATTGGTACTGGTGGATATGTTACATATCCAGTTTTCAAAGCTGCTAAGAAGCTTGGAATAAAAACTTTTTTACATGAACAAAATAGTATTCCAGGTAAATCAAATAAAGTTTTAAGTAATAACGTGTCTTTAGTAGGTGTTTCTTTTAAAAATAGTGAAGTGTATTTTAAAAACGCAAAGAAAGTATTTTACTCGGGTAATCCATGTGCTTCAAAAGCAGTTGATGCTCCTTTAGTTAGTAAAAAAAGTTTAGGTTTAAGTGAGACTAAAAAAATGATTTTAATTGTTGCGGGTTCTTTAGGTAGTTCTACTTTTAATGATAAAATAAATGTGTTTTTAAAATTATCTGCAGATGAAGATTATGAAGTAGTGTATGTTACTGGTAAAAATTATTATGATGAGATTGTTAAAAATAATAAATTTTCTAAAAATATTCATGTTAAACCATATTTAGATAATTTAACTTCCGTAATGAAGAATGTAGATTTAGTAATATCAAGAGCTGGTGCTTCAACAATTAGTGAGCTTTTAGCACTTAAAATACCAAGTATATTAGTTCCGTCTCCGTATGTGGCTAATAATCATCAGTACTTTAATGCTGTTGATTTAGTAAATATGGGTGTAGCGCAGCTTTTAGAAGAAAAAGTTTTAACTGCTGAGAAATTATTTGTTGCAGTTAATGAACTTTTTGGTGGTAGTGATAAATATAAAAAAATGAAAGATAATTTAGAGAAATTAAATGAATTATCACCATCTGATATTATATATAATGAAATTAAGGAGGTACTTAAAAATGGATAAACAATATTTTGGAGAAAATATAAGTCTTAAAAATATGAATACTTTTAAAATTGGTGGAACTGCAAAATATTTATTTTTGCCTACTAGCATAAAAGTTTTAGAAGAGCATTTAAAATATTTTAAAGATAATAATATTAAGTATTTTGTTATTGGACTTGGCTCTAATGTAATACTTCCTGATGAAGACTTTGATGGGGTTGTTATATCGCTTAGTAATTTTAATGATTTAATTATAGAAGGTGATAAATGTATTGTTGGAGCTGGACTTGCTTTACCTTTATTTAATAATAAACTTTTAAAAGAAGGTTTTACTAATTTTGCATGGGCTGGCTCTATACCAGGTTCTATTGGTGGATCTATTTATGGAAATGCTGAGGCTCATAAAGAATCTATGTTTGATAATTTAATTTATATTACTGTATATAGTGATGGTGAAATTAAAAAATTATATAAAGAAGATATAGATTTTGGATATAGGTATACATCTCTTAAAAATGAAATTATACTTGATGCATCATTTAATCTTGTTCGTGGTAATATGGAAGAGACGCTTGAAAATATTAATACTTGGAAAAATTTTAGAATAGAAAAACAACCTTTTGATAAGAAAAGTGCAGGGTCTACATTTAGAAATCCTGATGTAGCACCTGCTGGAAAACTTATTGAGGATGCAGGTCTTAAGGGACTAAAAATTGGTGGTGCTATGGTAAGTAATAAGCATGCTAATTTTATAGTTAATGAAGATAATGCAACAAGTGCAGATATTAAAAAGTTAATTAATAAAATAAAAGAAGAAGTTAAAACTAAATATGATATTGATCTAGTTTTAGAAAATAAAATTATTGAGTGGAATGAGTTATGAAAAAATCTGAAGAAAAAATAAAAAAGAAAAGACTTAAATTAAAAGCACTTTTTCTAATGCTTTTAATTATTTTTGTTATTGTTTTTTCTATAGTATATTTTCTTAATAGAACAGTATCTGATATATTTATAGTGGGTAATGAAAAAGTTTCTGATAATGAAATACTTGATATAATTAAAATAAATAAAGATAGTAAATATATTTTAGTAAGTAAAAGTAAGTTAGAAGAAAATATTATGGCTATACCTTTTGTTTTAAATGTTGAAGTTGAAAAAAGTATTTTGGGAGACATTACTATTAATGTAAATGAAGCTAGTGTAATGATTTATGATGTTACTAGTGATGTTTATATATTATCTAATAATAAAAATGCAACTGCTGATGAGAAATTTTTGGGTGTTCCTACTTTAATTAATTATACTCCTAAAAATATACTTGAAGATTTAATTGAAGAACTTAGCCTTATAGATAGTCATTTAATTAGTAAAATAAGTGAAATTGAGTATTCGCCAAATATTAAAGATGGTGTTACACTTGATGAAGAAAGATTTATATTTAAAATGAATGATACTAATACAGTGCATGTTAATATTGTTAATTTAGAAAAATTTGCTAAATATAATGAAATTATGGAAATTCAAGAAGAAAGAGGAACTCTTTATTTAGATAGTGCCAATAATGGTCATATATTTGATGTTTACGGAGAGGAGGTTATACCAGATGAATTACCAGTTACACCTGAAACAGATGCTGCAGCACCTACAGATCAAGAACCAAGTACCGAGACTCCTCCTGCATAGTTGCTGTGCTCCGTGTTCTACGCAGGTTATTAGTTATCTAACTCAGTATTTTGATATAACTATACTTTATTATAACCCTAATATTGAGCCTAGGGAAGAATATGAGAAAAGAAAAAATGAGCAAATTAAATTTATAAAAGAATTTAATTCTACTAATAAACTTGAGTTTCTTGACTCTGATTATGAAAATGAGAAATTTAAAGAAGTAGTAATAAATTTAGAAAATGAACCTGAAGGTGGAAGCAGATGTAGTAAGTGTTTTGAACTTAGACTAAAAAAAGCTGTAAGACTTGCAAAAGAATTAGATTATGATTATTTTGGAACTACACTTACTGTAAGTCCTCATAAAAATAGTATAGTGATCAATGAAATAGGCATTGATTTAGAGAAGCAATATGATGTTAAATTTCTTATTAGTGATTTTAAGAAAGAAAATGGTTATAAAAAAAGCATTGAATATGCTAAAGAATATAATCTTTATAGACAAGATTACTGCGGATGTTTATTTTCTAAAAGAGATGATTTTTAAAAATTGTATAGTAAATCTCTTAAAATTTGTATAGTAAAACTCTTAAAAATTGTATATTT
>CAYJKL010000023.1:0-15085 GCA_964370755.1 uncultured Muribaculaceae bacterium | reverse complement strand
ATTTCATCAAAAAACGGTGGAACAACAAAATTTTCAGACATTACATCAAATAAAGCAGTTTTTCTATCCAAAGAAACTTCCAACAAAACATTTTGAACATAAACAAAACCATCTTCTATTCGGCTATTAATAGTAACATCATTAATTCCATCAAAGATAGGAGGAATTAAAATTTCTTTAACACATTCTTCTTTTTTCATTTCTTCTTCAAACTTACCTATTACATAATCAAGTGGTTTATCAACATAATTTTCACAAAAATTTTCATAAACTTCATCCGAAACAAAATCTCTAAAATCTCCATATAATTTTTCTATAATATATTTTGGTAATAATTTGTTATTCCTATACTCAGATAATTTATTATCATAAGGATCTCTATAAACAAAATAGTATCCTACTTTCCCATTAGAAGCCTTAGTTTCCTCATAAGAATAATTACACATTTCCGTATTAACATCACTTAAAAGTTCCTCATAATTATCTGGCCACACTAATGAATCATAATAATATTTAAATTCAAGTGTGGAGCAAGACCCATTCCAATCAAACAATTTAAAATAATTTTCATAAACATTTCTTTCCATAATGCTCTCCTTTATAGCATAAGTATATCACATAAATAAAAAACACCATACTAAACATATGGTATATTTTTCTTTTTAAATCCACCTTGTGACTCATAACAATCACAAATTATAAAGAAGGCTCCAGGGTCAACATCAAGTATTCTATTTTTAAAATGATAGTAGTCTCTATTAGGAAGCACCGCCATCATTAAAGTAGTATCTTTTTTAGAATAACCACCTTTAGTTGGTAAAATAGTAAATCCAGTATTAAATTCTTTCAAAATAACCTTTTCAACTTCTTTTTCTTTACTAGAAAAAACATAAAACACTTTACTATTAGATATATCAAACATAACTTTATCAAGTATTAAAGAAGATAAATAAAGTACTAAAAGACCGTATATTACCATTTCAAGACCAAATGTTAAACCCCCAACTAATATAATCATTATATTTATAAAAAGCATTGATTGCCCTTCTGGAAACTTTAAATATTTACTAAAAATAGAAATCATTATATCAGATCCACCCGTAGAATATCCATATCTAAATACCATTCCACTTCCTAGACCAAATGACAGACCTGCAAGAAGCCCGGTAATCCAAAAATCATTAAAATTCATATAAGGAAGTAAAAATGTCGCAATCGGTAAAGAAAGAGTAATCATAACTGGGTATAAAATAGCTCCCACAATCGTATTTTTAGTCTTTTCTTTTCCTAAAAGAAAATAGCTTAGTGTAATAAGTATACCATTTGCTATATATATAACAAGTGACGAATCAATACCAGTTAAGTCATTTAATATAATGGCTATACCACCAACACCACCTATAACTAAATCATTAGGTAAAAATAAAAGATTATAGGAAAAAGCTAGTAAAAATACACTAAAAACAAAAAGTGAACCTCTAACTATTGTCTTAATTGTATCATTTTCTTTCATAGTAAACCTCTTCTATCATAAATAATTATATCATACAATTTCATAAAACGACATATATTTTTTAAAGAAAGGAAAAAAACATGAACGGAAATTATTACCAAAATCCAACATTCCCAAATAATCAAATACCAAGCGAACCAACTAACATAATACCTATTGAAGAACCTATAGTACCTCTTCCAGAAAATCAAATAAGTTATATTGAAAACATATTAAGAGACAACCGAGGCAAGACAGTAAAAGCTTATGTTTCATTTCCAGATAGTAATATGTGGAGAGATAAAGAGTTTATAGGCACAATTGAAGAAGCAAGCATAGATCATTTAATAATAAAAGATAGTATAAACAATAATTTTTATTTAATAAAAATTTTATATTTAGATTACATCGAATTTATGGAACCAATTACATATAAAAGACCTGTATAAAAATCATTGACACATATAACATTAGAGTGTAGAATATTCCAAAGGAGAAAAACGTAAATGAAACTTTTATCAATAAAAGGAAACGAAATAAATATGGGATTAGAAGAAAAAGAATATTTAAGTGTACTTTCAGCAGGATATATTATAACAAATGAAGGGTTATGTATTAAAATAAACGATGAAGACGATCACTCAAATATATTCACTAAATTTATAAACAAATATAACGACATTGAATATGAAAAATGGATGTACTATGAAACTACCGAAGCAATTCTGCCATTATTAAATTATGGAAATGTAATTTATATTGGTATTAAAATGAAAGATACACAAAGATATAACAGCAAAGGCTACGGAATATTAGCAATACCTACAAATATTACAAAAAGTCAAAAAGAGTGCATAGATACACTACTACAATCAAACAAATCGATATTTAGCGGAAGTGAAATTTTAGAGCTTACACTAGCAACAAACGAAGATAACAAATTAGTAGAAAAAGATATGACATACTTAAACGAAATATTAAACAGTACACAAAAAAACAGAGAATAAATAAATATCTCTGTTTTTATATCCTTAAACTACAACATAGTTAAATAAAATTTAAAGTTATGTTTTTCAATTCCTAAGTTAGATTTACGACCGTGACCAGGAAAAATAGTTATATCATCAGGATATTTAGCAATAACATCTAAACTCTTAACCATTTCTTTATTATCACTTTCATCTAAATCAGTGCGACCAATAGTACCCTCGAATAAAAAGTCTCCAGTAAACATTACTTTTTCATCTGGATAATAAAATGTTAGTGAATTATAATGATGACCAGGGGTGTTAATAACTTCCATTTTATCAACATTATTTTTAAATTCATTGCACTTAACTTTAAATTCTTTTTCTATAGAGTTAAGCGCCATAACATGATCAAAGTGCGTATGAGTTACATACACACCAAGAACTTTTAAATTATTATCCTTTATAAAAGAAATAATTTTATCAGCTTCATCACCAGGATCAATGATTATTGCATTACTTCCTTTACTAACAATATAACAATTTGTTTTTAAATAACCAACTTTTACAATATCAATTTTCATACAATTAGATTATCATTAATTACATACAAAGTCAAATATTAATCATTGTCGTTGTCGTCATCATCGTCATCATTATCATTATCATCATCATCATCATCGTCGTCGTTGTCATCGTCGTCGTTGTCATCGTCGTTATTATCATTATCGTTATCATCATTGTCATCAATATCATTATCATCATCATTATCTATAACATCTACTTCTTTACTAACGATTTCACCAGATGTAGCATTAATTATATATTCATATTTATTCGTAGCAGTTTCAAAATCAATTTCGATAAAAAGTTCATAGTTTTCAACATCAAATTCAGCTTCGTAATCTAAAATCATATCTTCAGAAACATTTGCATCAGTAAAAACTAAATCTTTAACAGCAATATCAGAAACCATAATTTCAGCATTAACATCAAATTCAATATCTAAATCGTCTAAATCAAAATTATAATTTCCACTAAGAACTTTGTATAACTCAGAAATACTAAGTTTACTTAATTCTTCAACAGTAAATTTACTATTACCTTCAATTATTTTGTTAATAAGTTCAAGCTTTCCTGTTGATAAATTATATTTTTCTGCATTATTTTCAAGTTCATTAGTAACATTTGTAGTTTGACCTATAACATTTGGTTTAATATTTTGCTCAGTTAAATAAGTTTCTACATCACTAGTTAAGTCATTTCTTATAGTTTCAGCATTTTCACCAGATGTAGAAACAAGTACAGAATTTTGAGATTCAGTTATATAATTATTATTAATCATTTCTCCTAAAATTTCATTTGCTGCAGTAGAAGCAGTATCACCAACAACATCTACATTTTCAACTATTTTAGTAGCATCACTATTAGTAGCGGTAATATCAACTACTTCCCCACTACTATTAAGACCAAATTCAACACCTGGATTAACATCTAAAGTTACAGTTGTTACCACATTATTTTGTGCTCCAAGAACAACGAATACAGCGGCCACTCCCGCAACTGCAAGCCCTGACATCATAGAATATTTAAAAATATTCTTTTTGTTTTTTTCTTTACTATTCATCTTAAGAATAGTTCCTTCATTATTTTCCATTTTCATTTTGATGGCTGAAAAATCAGATTTAATCATTTTATCAGTTACATCATTAACTTCATTTACATACTTTCTTTTCATGCCATATTTCCTTCCTTATATTTTTCTTTTATCCGCTTTATAGCGCGATTATACTTAGAGAGCACTGTTGATAAGTTAAGTTCTAAGATTTGCGCAATTTCTCTAAATTTAAAATTATCTACTGTGGATAACATAAATATTTTTCGTTCCTCTTCGTTAAATTCATTTAATATTGTGTTAACAAGCACGGTATTATATCCTTTATCTTCAACACTTATATCATTTTCATAATCACTTATATCATGTGTGGATTTCTTTTTATTAGATTTCAGTTTATTTAAACATAAATTTTTAGTAATAGTAAGAATCCAAGACATTGCTTTATTCTTAGAATTATATAAATGAGCATATCTATTTATATTTATAAAAGTATCTTGCATAATATCTTCAGCATCACTTTGGTTTTTCATATAAGATAATGCGAATTTATATACATCTAATCTAACTATATTATATAAGTCTTCAAGTGCATGCTCATTTCCATCAGCAATTAAACAAATTAATTCATCAATATTTACTTCCATTTTTGCTCCCTTCATATATATAACAATTCAAAGTTTCATTTTATTGCAAAAAATTTAATTATCTAAAACCAAGTATATCACAAATTATAATAAAAGATTGTTATTTATTAATATTTTTTATATAATATATATATTAACGGAGTGATAAAATTGAAAAAAAGTGGACTAATGGATGGAGCATTTATTGCTACAGCCGCAATTATCTTAACTAAAATTATTGGTATGCTTTACGTTATTCCCTTTTATGCAATAATCGGAGAACGTGGAGGCTCATTATATGGATATGGTTATAACATATATAATTTATTTCTTATAATCTCATCAGCAGGTATACCACTTGCAATAAGTAAAATCACAAGTGAGTATAATGCACTAGGAAAAACAAAAGAAAAATATTACATGTATGATTTTTCGAAAAGATTTATATATATTTTTTCAATAATTTGTTTCTTAATATGTTTTTTAGGAGCGGAAAGCATAGGTAGATTTATAATTGGAGACATGACTGGTGGAAATAGCATAGAAGACATTGCAACAGTTATAAGATCAGTATCAATAGCACTTTTAATAGCACCTATATTAAGTATTTACAGAGGTTATTTACAAGGACATAAATTTATAGCAGCATCATCGTTTAGTCAGGTTATTGAACAAGTTGTAAGGATAATTATTATTTTAGTAGGAAGTTATCTTGCAATCGAGATATTTGATTTATCAGTAACAACTGCAGTAAGCATAGCAATACTAGGAGCTGCTGCTGGAGCAGTTATAGGTTACTTATACTTATTTAAAAAAGCTAAAAAAATAGATAAAAATACAGAAAAAATTGTTTTAAATAAAGAAGAGAAAAAAGAAATTACTAAAAAGTTATTTATTTACTGTATACCATTTATAGCAGTAAACCTATCCTATTATTTATATACATCAACTGATATGATTCTTATGATAAGAACACTTGATTACCTAGGATATGACGCAGTAGACATCGAGCACATAAGTAGTATATTTACAACATGGGGAAGTAAACTTATAGCAATAGTCACGTCACTTGGTACAGGACTAGTTATAAGTTTAATACCAAACATGGTAGCAGCATATACAAAAAAAGAAACAGAAAAAGTAAACGATCAATATGGAAAAGCAATCGAAGTATTATTAATTATAGTGCTTCCACTAGCAGTATTTTTAAGTATATATTCAAGTGAAATATGGACAATATTCTATGGAGAAAGCCACTATGGACCAATAATATTTAGATATACATCACTAGTAGCATTTATAGATTGTTTATACTTAATAATGGGATGTATTTTACAAAACCTAAATAAAAATAAACTAATTTATATAACAATAGCACTTGGTCTTGGACTTAATGCACTATTAGATGTTCCTTTAATGATTCTTTTTGACAATTTAGGAATACATGCATTTTACGGAGCAATCACAGCAACTGTTATAGGTTATACAATATCAGTGTTATATGGAGCAAAAAAATTAAAAGATGAAGAAAATATGACATATAATTTCAGTAAAATATCAAAAAACATACTTATAACATTAGGCACACTAATACCGCTAAATATACTTCTTAGTACACTAACAACAAACGTTACTAATAGATTACTACTTATAGTAATACTCGGGATATTCGCATTATTGTCACTAAGTATTTATTACTTAATTAATAATAAACTACTAGAAAAAATATTTGGTAAAAATTTATTTAAAAAGATTTTAAAAAGGGAGAAATAAAAAATGAATATAATAATTATAATTTTAATAATAGTATTACTACTAGCATCACTTGCTGCGTTATACATAGCAACATACAATAAACTTCAGCACTTTAAAACAAGAATTGAAGTTTCAGAAAATACAATAGATGAAGCACTTAGAGAAAAATACGATATAATATGTGATCTTAACATTGAAATAAAAGATGCTGCCAATGACAAAGATTACTTAAAAGAATTTATAAATCTTAAAAATCAAAAACTAACAAACTATGAAACAGACAGAAAATTAGTTGAAGCAGTAAACTTAATCAAAGAACTTCAAACTGATTATAAAAAATTAAATAACGACAAATTCAATAAAAAGTTAAATGAAATTAAAAAAGTTGATGAAAATCTTGCTTCTGCTAAAAACTTCTATAACAAATATACATCAGAAGTTAATTCAGTAATAAGAAAATTTCCAACAAACTTTATTGCAAAAAACCACAAATTCAAAGTTAAACCATACTTTGACAATAAAAATATGCAAGACGCAGTACTTGATGATTTTAAATTATAATCACCAATATATGCCTTGCATATTTTTTTATAGTTTAAATTTATATTTTATCGTTCTAAAACGTTTCCAATAAAACCTTTTCATCTAAGTACATTATAATACCTTCTAAACACCTAATAACTTCATTATATTCAATATCCTTAGCATATTTATTTTCTTTTCTATAAGCATGCCATCTTATTTGTAATATCTCATTATCTTTTAGTATTTTCATATCTTCCCAAAAAATAGGGTTAAAATTCCTCCTAGCAAATGTATTTTTAACAGCTTTTCTTAAATGTTCTTTATTTACTCTATCAAAGTCCTTATTATATATTAAATATATATCATAATAATCTTTCATTCTACTACTCTTACCAAGCTTACTAAATATAGCCTCTAATTTTTCTGCCAGTACAGTCTCAATATTATAAGTCCACACACTTATGTACTCTTCCGACAATATAGGTTTAAATTTATATTTAATTTCTTTTGGTGTAATAGGATCTCCAGTAGCAACATCAATTTTTAATGTTTCTCTAATAGAATCTAATTCAAATAATAGCGTAATTCTATAACCTCCATATTCATCATCATCTCTAATAGTTCCAACATCTTGATACGTAAATTTAACATTATCCATAGCATCTATATTAATTATTTCTTTTATCATTAATAAAATATTATATTCAGAAAAATTTGTATTTTTTATTGAAGCATCTATATCCATAGTACTTCTATTTTCAATTCCAAAAAGTGTACTTAAATAATATCCACCTTTTAATATAAAATTATCTTTATATTTACTTTTAGATAATCTTACAACAAATCTATCAAAAACATAATTTTTTAGTAATATATTAACTTCAACATTGTTCTTATCTCTAATATTTTTAAGTTTATCAATTACCCCTCTACTATTCATAATACATACCTACAATTTCCATAACTTCATGATATATACCCATTTTTTTTGCATATATATCTAGATTTCTACTATTGGTATTTTTATCTTTTAAATACATTTTAATGGATTTTTTAACTTGTTCAAAATCAAGTTTATCTTTATATTTAATAATATCACAAATACATCTTTCTTTATCATAAGCTCTAACAAAATTCCCATGTGGAGTTTTTACTTGAGTTAACCCAAGTTCAAATATATCATTTTTAACTCTATAAACATTATGTTCTTTCTCAATAGATTTTGAATGATAATTTCTGTATACTGTAATACTGAAATTATATGGGAACTTTTCAGTTAAACCATGAAAATAAAGTGCAGTAAATCCCGAGAAAATAATTTTTTCATGCTTTAGATTAAAAACGTAATAAACATCCTCTATTATATTTTTATCAATATAAATACCAGGTCTTACTCTTTCAATAATATTTTGTTTTTGCATTATATTTAAATACATCCTATGAATTCCAATATCAGTAACTTGTTTTGATGTTATATAACCTTTGTTAATTTTAATTAATCCCTTTATAACATCAATGCTATGTTCTGATTTAAGTTCTTCTACAGATATTCTTTCCATTTCAACACTCCTTTGACAACTGTACCCAAATTATATCATTTTTGGGTACAGTTGTCAAAGAAAACTTTATATCTTCAGAAAAAAAATCAAACTTATCATTTTATCCTTTTGACAAATGTACATCAATTTTGCGATTTTGTTGTACATTTGTCAAAAGAAATATATTACTTATTACAAAAAAACAAGGCAGATAATTGGTAATTAAACTACATAATCACCAATTTATGCCTTGCATATTCTTATTATTTAAAAATTCATTAGTTTTAGAAAACACTTTACTTCCGAAAAATCCATTCCTAGCAGAAAAAGGAGAAGGATGTACAGATGATAATATTAAATGTTTATCATTTGTAATAAGACTTGCTTTCTCCTTAGCAAAGTTTCCCCATAATATGAATACTATAGGTTCATCTCTTTTATTTAATTTTCTTACTACTTCATCAGTAAAATATTCCCAGCCAAGTTTTCTATGACTTCCTGGTTTATTTTTAGAAACTGTGAGCACAGCATTAAGAAGTAAAACTCCATCACTTGCCCATCTTGTTAGATTACCACTTAAATTTGGTTTATAACCTAAATCAGACTCTATTTCTTTATAAATATTTTTAAGGGATGGAGGCACTTTTACACCTTCATTTACGGAAAATGATAAACCATGAGCCTGCCCTTCTCCATGATATGGATCTTGACCAATTATAACAACTTTAGTATTTTCAAAGCTAGTAAGTTTAAAAGCATTAAACAAATCATCAATATGTGGATAAACCACATCATTTTTATATTCATTTAATACCTTATCATACAATTCTTTAAATTTATCACTTTTTAAAATATCATTTAAAACTATATCCCAATCATTACCTATCATTTATGATATGCCTCATTATTATCAATTTTAAACGCTCTATAAATTTGTTCTAATAAAACACCTCTAAAAAGACCATGAGGAAGTGTAAAGTCAGAAAAACTAATTAATTCATTAGCATTATTCTTAACACTTTCATGTACACCAAATGAAGAACCTATAATAAATGTAACCGTACTATAATGATTAAATAAGCCAATTAAATGTGTTGAAAACTTTTCACTTGAATATCTTTTTCCATGTATATCTAAAACTATATTATAATCACTATTTTTTAGAACCTTCTGTAAATTTGCAGCTTCTTTATTTAAATCATTAATATCATCCAAATTAATAATTTCAATTTTATGATATTTACTTAATCTTTTCAAATAATCATTAATTAAATCATTCAAATAACTTTCTTTAATTTTACCAAAGCAAACAATTTTTATCATAAAGTTATAACCTCACTTACTTCATCTTGCATAGCACACTTTATATCACATGTATTAACATCATAATCAATTAAAGTATTAGTAACAGTTTCAAGTGCTATTTCAGGATCATTATTAGTATCACTTAAATGAAATAACAAAATATTTTTTGTATTTAGCCCTATTAACTTAGTTAAATAAAATCCAGCTTGCTTATTAGACAAATGGCCTTCATCACTAATAACTCTTTTTTTAAGAAAACTAGGATAAGGACCATTTTCTAATAACTCAATATCATGATTACTTTCAATAAAGAAAACATTACTATTTTCAAAATACTTAAAATTCTTTCTGTTAATATACCCAGTATCAGTTATAAAAGAAAATTTAGATTCACCATGTGTTACAACATAATTTCTAGCATCAGGTGAATCATGACTAACTTTAACAGACTGAACATGTATTCCATCAATTATTATATCTTCTTCAAATATTAAAATTCTATCAAAATCCTTTAAATTATCAAGTTCAAAAAAAAGTTTATTAGTAATACAAAGTATTGCATTACTTTTCTTAAGAACATCTTTAAGTGCTGCTATATGATCTTTATGAGTATGAGTTATAAAGATATATTTAATATCTTTAATATTAACATCAATTTCCATAAGAGCAGTACTTAAATACTTAAAAGTCTTCCCAGCATCAAACAAAACCTTAGTTTCATCTGCTTCTAAATAAACACTATTACCTTTAGATCCACTACATAAACTGCATACTCTCATTATCCACCATATAGTATTCTATAAGGATCATAATAAGTTACATGCTGTCCACTATAAGGTTTCCCCTGCGTAAATTCTAAATGCAAGTGTGTTCCAAATGACCAACCAGTATTACCCATACCACCAATATGTTGACCACCATAAACTGTATCACCAGCACTAACTTTTAGCGATCCAGTAACCATATGTAAATATGTAGAATAATAACCATTTCCATGATTTATTATAATATAGTTACCTTGACCTCCAGAACCCCATCCAGCATATTCCACAGTTCCATCCGCAATCGCATATATAGGAGAATTATGTCCCGTACCAGAAAAGTCTGTTCCTTTATGTGCATAACCATCACGCCACTCATTAAATGGACTAGTAACAATAGCTCCAGGGTTTGTTGGAAGTGAAAATGAAATACCAGTATAAACATAATACTGCATACTAGTTGTACCAGCACCGCCAGAATAACTAGGGCCTACTACAGTTACTTTATCAACAACTTCTCTAATAACAACTGTTTCCTCTTCAATAATTTCAAGTTCTTTAGATTGAAGACCATTCGTAACTTGATATACCTGAGTTACCTTTTGAAGACCTGTAACCCCATCAGTAGTAACTTCTGAGTACCCAACACTTTTTGAGTTATCAACTTCAGTTTTACTTTGATAATCTATCTCAACTTCATCAATTTTTCTTACATCATAAGTAAAATTAAGAACAGGGTCAAGAAGCGTTACGTTTACTTCACTACCGATAGATAAAAGTGTATCAGGATCTCTATATTCAGGATTAGCAACTAAAAACTCTTTAGTATTTAGCTTATTAGCTTCAGCTATAGAAGCAATCGTATCTCCTTGAACTACTTCATAACTATTAAGTATTCTATCAGGCCCAAAAAGTAAATATTGACTTAACTCATTAACATCTGTATAAATTATATCATTTACACTAATATAACTTTCTTGTATTGATATATTTTCTAAAAAATACATTGCATCAATATACTCACCATATTCAACAATTTCTTCCTGAGTACCATTAATATAATTATTATACAAAGTTTCATCAATAAACGCAGTTACAAAATTATGAATAGCATCATCAAAAATCTCTTTATCTAACACGTTAATAACTAATGTTTTTGGCTCCTCTTCATCGCTTGAAGAAGGTGTCTTAACAGTAATTGTATAGCCTTTAATAGTAAAGTCATCAGCATCTTCTATTTTCTTATAAACATCATTAACACTAGTTACATCAGTATTATAAGTATTTAAAGGTACTATTTCTATATCAGAAGGTGGATATACATTATCTACCCCATATGTACTTTTAATTTCTTTTTGCTCTTCATTAATCAAATTATAAAGTTCATCTTCACTATCAATAAAACCTAGAACTTCTCCCCTAAGATATATTTTAAATAAGTTATTTGCATTTTTATTTTCACTACTAGACACATCAAATATATACAGTCCAATAACAATTAAACAAATTATAACAGTAACAACATATCCTTTAATATTCATTATTCATCATCCTTTTTCATATTAATAACATTTTTAAATGAAAGCATTGGTAAATCCAGAAGTAAATCTACAGTACCAAGTCCACCTTTTCTATGTTTAGCTATAGTAAGTTCTGCAGGAACTATCTTAGAATTAATATCTTTCTTTTCATAGTAATCTTTACGATTAATAAATAAAACCATATCGGCATCTTGCTCTAGTGACCCAGATTCACGAAGGTCTGCAAGCATTGGCTGATTACTTTCACGTTTCTCAGCACTACGAGAAAGCTGTGAAAGTGCAATAACTGGAACATTTAATTCAAGGGCCATAGTTTTAAGACTTCTTGAAATTTCAGAAACCTCAACCTGTCTTGACTCAACTCTTCTGTTACCACTACTAACAAGCTGTAAGTAGTCGATTATTACAAGAGCAAGACCATTTTCACTATTAGCAAGTCTTCTACATTTAGCTCTTATTTCAGTTGCTGTTATACCAGCATTATCTTCAATAAAAGTATTAGTTTCACCAAGCTGACTAATAGCCTCATTATATCTTTTCCAATCATTTTCTTGCATATTACCAGTTTGAAGTTTATAACTATCAATTTGTCCAACTGATGCAATCATACGATTTACAAGCATCTCAGCAGGCATCTCTAAGTTGAATATAGCAACAGCTTTATCCGTAGTAGATGCAGCGTATGCAGCCATATTAAGTGCAAGCGCAGTTTTTCCCATACCTGGTCTAGCAGCAAGTATTATAAGTTCCCCACCTTGAAAACCAGTAGTTATTTTATCAAAATCAATAAAACCAGTTTCAAGTCCAGTAATAACTTTTTTACTTTTAGCAAGTTCTTCAAGTTTTTCTTGAGCTCTTCTTAAAACTTCATGAATTGGAATAAACTCTCCAGCGCTTCTGCTTCTAGCAACATTAAGAATATTTTTTTCTGAGTGATCAAGTAAAACATTAACACTTTCTTCTTCATAAGCTTTAGTAACAATATCTGTAGCAGCTTCAATCAAGTTTCTTCTAACTGATTTTTCTTTAACAATAGCCATATAATGATTTAGATTAGCACTTGTTACAACTGAATCTATAACTGTTGCTAAATAATCAAGACCAACTTCATTAAGTTTTTTAACTTTATCAAGTTCATTTTTAACAGTAGTAACATCAATAGGCTCACTGGCTTTATGAAGTTCTGTTATTGCATTAAATAAAATTTTATTTCTATTATCATAAAACATATCCGGAAACATTTCTTCACAAATACGATCAACATCATACTTATTTAAAAATGCAACTCCAAGAACACTCATTTCTGCTTCATGATTATTTGGCATAACTCTTGCCATAAATCCTCCTATTTTTCTAAAACAATTTTAACATCAAACTTAACTCTTTTATGAAGTTCAAGTTTAACATTATGAGTTCCAAGTGTTGATAACGCTTCATTTAAATGAATACATTTTTTATCAACCTTTATCCCCATTTCTTTTAATTTTTCACTAATTTGCTTAGTAGAAACACTGCCAAAAACTTTATCATCTTTACCAGCACTAACTTTAAATTTAATTTCTTTATTTTCAAGTTTCTTTTTAATTAAATTTAACTCTTCAACAAGTAAATCTTCTTTATTTTGTCTATCAGTAATAGAAGTATTTAAAATCTCACCACTTCTTTTACTAAATGGAACAGCAAGTTTATTTTTTATTAAAAAATTATTTGCATACCCATCACTTACATCAATTACACTATCTTTTTTCCCTTGACCTTTTACATCTTGTAGTAAAATTACTTTCATTCCTAATACCTCCCTTAACGTATTAACATTATAGCATATAAGCAAAAAAAAATAAACCTAAATTAGGTCTATTTAACGTATGGCACTAAAGCCATAAATCTTGCAAGTTTTATTTGATTTGCAATATGTCTTTGATGTTTAGCACAAGCTCCGCTCATTCTTCTTGGTAATATTTTACCTTTATCATTAATATATTTATTAATAATCATAACATCTTTATAATCTACACTTTTACCAGCGCACATTTGACATATTTTTTTCTTTCTTTTATAAAATTCTGCCATTTCTTAAATTTCCTTTCTTTAAAACGGTAAATCATCACTTGATAAAGTAATTTCATCACCAAAATCTTTATAAGGGTCACTAGAAACATCAGTAGTTTGAATATTTGAAGTTGGAGTATCAAATGAAGGCATATCATAAGATGCATTAGCACTAGCGCTTGAATTATTATTAGCACCAGAACCACTTCCACCACCAACAAATTCAAAAGAATCTACAATTATATCAGTAGTATATCTTTTAACTCCATCTTTTTCATAACTTCCATTTTGAATACGTCCAGTAACTAGTAATTGAGAACCTTTTCTACAATATTTACTAATTACACTTGCTTGGTTTCCAAAAGAAACACAGTTAATAAACTCAGCATTATTTTCACCATTGCGGGCTACTCTATCGCTATTACAAGCAAGTGAAAATCTTGTGATTTCCATATTTGAACTACTCATTCTACTTTCAGGATCTCTTGTAAGTCTCCCCATTAAAAAAACTTTATTCATTCTTATTCACCCTCAACTTTTAATATTAAATGTCTTAAAATATTTTCATTAATTGAACATTTTCTATCAAATTCTTTAATAACTTCGTTACTAGCTTCACAAATAATTAAATAGTAAGCTCCGTTAACTTCTTTTTTAATTTCATAAGCAAGTTTTTTCTTACCTAAGTCTTTAAATTCGATAACTTTTGAATCACCGTTAATTAACTTCTTAGCGTCTTCAGCTATTTTTTTAATAGCGTCATCTTCCATAGTAGTTTTAACGATAAACATGATTTCATATTTAGTCATATAAACACCTCCTCTTGGTCATTTGGCTTTATATCATGTATAAAGCAAGGAGTAAATAATTACTCGCAAGTATTATAGCAAACAAATGCCAACTTGTAAAG
>CAYJKL010000022.1:0-17435 GCA_964370755.1 uncultured Muribaculaceae bacterium | reverse complement strand
ATGCTGACTATGTTAAAAACATGATCACAGGTGCTGCACAAATGGATGGAGCAATACTAGTTATTGCTGCAACTGATGGGCCAATGGCTCAAACAAGAGAACACATCCTATTATCACGTCAAGTTGGGGTACCTCGTATGGTTGTATTCATGAACAAATGTGATATGGTTGATGATCCTGAGCTACTTGATTTAGTAGAAATGGAAATTCGTGAATTATTAAGCGAATATGGATTTGATGGAGACGCTACTCCAGTTATTAGAGGTTCAGCTCTTAAAGGTCTTGAAGGAGACGCTGCTTGGACAGTTAAAATTGATGAACTTATGGCTGCTGTTGATGAATACATCGAAACTCCAGCTTTAGAAATCGACAAACCATTCTTAATGAGTATTGAAGATGTATTTACAATTTCAGGACGTGGAACAGTTGTTACTGGACGTGTTGAAAGAGGACAATTAAATCTTAATGATGAAGTTGAAATTGTTGGACTTAGAGATACTAAAAAAACAGTTGTTACTGGTATCGAAATGTTTAGAAAATCACTTGACTATGCTCAAGCTGGTGATAACGCAGGTGTATTACTTCGTGGTATCGCTAAAGATGACGTAGAAAGAGGACAAGTTCTTGCTAAAACTGGAACAGTTACTCCACACACTAAATTTAAAGCTAGTGTTTACGTTCTATCTAAAGAAGAAGGTGGACGTCATACTCCATTCTTCGCAAACTACAGACCTCAATTCTATTTCAGAACAACAGACGTTACTGGTGTAGTTAACTTACCAGCTGGTGTTGAAATGGTAATGCCTGGTGATAACATCGAAATGGAAGTTGAATTAATAGCTCCAGTTGCTCTTGAAGCAGGAACTAAATTCTCTATCCGTGAAGGTGGTAGAACTGTTGGTTCAGGTGTAGTTGGAGAAATTATAGCTTAATTTTAAAACTATATAAACTAAAAAGTGAGAAATCACTTTTTTTTATGCAAAAAAAAAGAAGTCTAATACTTCTGTGTAAGTTCTTTTATAATTTTTCCAGTTTTAATCAAATATTTATAAGCTTTTGGTTCAATAATTAAATCAAACTCACCGATAAATTCACAAATTTTAGGATTAAAACCTATTTTAAATTTATTTAAACCCTTAAAAGGAGATTCATTAGAAAAGTCTCCAGATAACCCATTTAAATCTACAAAACTATGAGTTTTAGAATAATACTTTATAGTATTATAATACATAAAATAATTAGGTACAAAGCGTTTATAATTTTTATCAAATCCACTTGCAATTATTTTAACAGAGTTATTATTTTTTACAACAAGAATTACACCTAAAACAAGAGGTTCTAAATTAGTAACAAATTTAGTCGCTTCCATAATATCTTTTTTATAAGTAAGAAGAGCCAAATCACTATTCATTTTTCTGTTTATATTTTTAGGACTTGGTTTCTTAGCCATTCTCAAATTAAGTTCTTGGTTCTTATCATGTTCTTTATGGTACATAGTTTGAGAATTTTCTAGGTAATCATCATATTCAAGTTTAACAGCAAAAATATCTACATCATCTGTTTTTGCAAATACGTTATATAAATCTTCGTAAAAATAATCTTGCTTAGCAGTAAAGTTATTTAAATATTTAATGTAACTAGAATCAACTTTAGTAAAAGACAAACCCTTTCTCATTCCTTTTTTAATTTTATTTTTAGTATTTTTAGACATATCAGACGGTTTAAAAGAATTGTAAGATATTATACCAGTGAATCTAGGGAACATAGATTCAAAATACAAATTATCTTTAAGTTTATTGAATCCAGCATTGATTAATATGTCTTTGATTTTGTCATTTTGATTATACTTATGTTCGAAAGTTTTTTTGTTAATAACTGAAATAGGTATTTCAGGGTTAATTTTAATAAAAGCAAATTGCTTCTTAAAAAAATACTTCTTCATATCATTAGTGAAATTTCTGATTAAATTTTCATCTAAGTAATCAATTAAAAAACCTTTTGGTGAATAACCCCAGTTGATACCATTAATATTCTTATATAAAATAAGTGCAGCAGCTACTAGTGTACTGTTAGAATCATACCCAATAATTTCGTAGTCAAATCCACATTCACTCATAAGAAGAGCATAGTTTGTAGTCTGCGTATAACTAGCAAGAGGATGATTAATAGCAAAATCTTCAAATTCTTTCAATGTTAATTCTCTAATGTACATAATATAACCCTTTCTGTTGCGCATATTATAACATAAATCAGTGAAAAAATCTACATTTGTGTTTGACTATGCATAAGAATATGTGTATAATTAAATAGAGGATGGTAATATGGCAAATAAAAGAACAAAAAAAAATGTAGAAAAAAATTTTAATACACTGATAGCATTCAGTATTTTAGGGGATGTGCTGCTTATAATATTTGGAGCAGTAATGTTATTTAATCCAGGATTTACAAATAAAATAATAGGGTTAATTTTAGGTGTGATACTACTAGTAAATGGAGCTAGTTTAATTTTCGACTTTTTCAAAAGAGATGGAGCAAAAATATATTCACTAAACATTTTATTTGGAATATTAATATCAATACTAGGTTTAGTGTTAATTGCATATCCATATTCAGTTATCAGTTTCGTTACAATATGTATAGGAATATACTTAATTATTAGTGGCGCAGTAAAAATAAACCATGCGATATGGCTAAAAAAAGCAAAAGAAGAATCATGGAACTTAGTTATAACAAATGGTATTATTTTATTAGTATTAGGTCTACTTATTATATTTAATCCATTTGCCAACTTAGCAGTGACACAAGTAATAGGAATATTTATAATCGTAAGTTCTATTATAAAAATATCAAATACAATTTTATTTAAAAATAAAGCACAAGACATAATCAAAATATTTTGGTCGTAAAGCACTTGTGCTTTTAATTTGCTTGTAAATAATAACTAAATCTAGTATAATTAAAGAGGTGATGAAAATGAAAATAAAAGATATAATAGGAAGAGAAATATTAGATAGTAGAGGAAACCCTACTGTTGAAGTAAAAATGATTTTAGAAAACGGAATTAGTGCAGTAGCAGGAGTACCATCTGGTGCATCAACAGGAACAAGAGAAGCTATAGAGCTAAGAGATGGAGACAAATATAGATATGGCGGAAAAGGTGTTTTAAAAGCAGTATCAAACGTTAATACAGTTATTAAACCAGCTTTAGTTGGTATGGAAATAAACCAAGTAGAAGTTGATAAAGCTTTACTAGCGCTTGACGGAACTGAGAACAAATCTAAACTAGGAGCTAATGCAATGTTAGGAGTATCAATTGCATCTTTAAAGTGTTTAGCACAACTTGAAAATAAAGACGTTTATGAATACTTATCAGGAGGAAAAATAAATATTCCAATACCTATGGTTAACATTTTAAATGGTGGAGCACATGCAGCAAACGGAGTAGAAATACAAGAGTTTATGATAGTTCCTGTAGTAAAAACGATTAAGGAAAGAGTACGCGTAGCAAGTGAAATTTTCCATTCATTGAAAAAATTACTAAAAGATAATAATTTAGAAACAAGTGTTGGAGATGAAGGTGGATATGCGCCTAAAGTTAAAACTACAAAAGAAGCACTAGATTTGATAATGAAAGCAATTAGAATGGCAGATTATGATGCGGGAAAAGATGTTTTCTTAGCTTTAGACTGTGCTGCTAGTGAATTTTATAATAAAGAAAAAAATGTATATGAAATTGATAAAGGTGAGCTGACTGCAGACGAGCTAGTAGAATACTATGTTAATTTAGTTAATGATTACCCAATTATTAGTATTGAGGATCCATTTAATGAAGATGATTTTGAAAGTTTAGCAAAATTAACTGAAATAGTTGGAAGTAAAATAATGTTAGTGGGAGATGATTTCTTTGTATCAAATGAAAAATATTTAAACGAAGGAATTAGTAAAAAAGCAGGTAATGCTATACTACTTAAACCAAACCAAATCGGTACAATTAGCGAATTTAGTAAGACTATTGTAACTGCTAAGAAAAATGGTTTTAAATGTGTAATGTCACATAGAAGTGGCGAAACTACTGACGAAGTATTAGCTGATTTTGCAATAGGTTACAGTACAGAATTTATTAAAACTGGTTCAATGAGCCGCGGAGAGAGAATTTGTAAGTACAATAGACTAATGGAAATAGAAGAGAAGTTATCAAAATAAGATAACTTTTTTATTTATAAACTCTTAAAAAAATGATATAATGTATAGTATAAGGAAGTGGAAAAATGAAAAAAATAACAGACGGAAATTTAGCATGTAGTAAAGTTGCGTATATGTTCTCGGAAGTATGTGGAATTTACCCAATCACACCATCAAGTCCAATGGCATCAAACGTTGATGATTTAGTATCAACGGAAATGGTAAACATATTTGGTAGTAAGCCAAATGTACTAGAAATGCAATCAGAAGCAGGTGCAGCAGGAGCAATGCATGGAGCTTTACTAACAGGATCATTGTCATCAACATTTACAGCAAGTCAGGGATTATTATTAATGCTTCCTAACATGTATAAAATGGCAGGAGAAATGTTACCAGGTGTAATACACGTAGCAGCGCGTAGCTTAGCTACTCACGCTTTATCAATTTTTGGTGACCATCAAGACATTTATGCAACAAGACAAACAGGTTTTTGTATTTTAGCATCGACAAACGTCTTTGATGCACAAAACTTAGCAGCGGTAGCACACTTATCTGCTATAGAAGGAAGTTTACCATTTGTTCATTTTTTTGATGGCTTCAGAACTAGTCATGAACTTAATACAATTGAAGACATAAATTTAGATGAGATAAAAAAATTAGTTAATTTTGATAAAATAAATAAATACAAAAAAAGAACTTTAAATATTGGATGCAACAAACAATTTGGTTTAGCAGAAAATGAAGATATATATTTCCAAAGTATGGAAACTAGAAATAATGATTACAACAAGATGCCAGATATAGTAAATAATTATATGGAAAAAATAAATAAAGTAATGGATACAGATTATAAACCATTTAATTACTATGGATCTGAAAATGCTGAAAATATAATTGTAGCAATGGGAAGTGTTTGTGATACAATAAAAGAAGTAATAGACCATAATAAAGATAAGAGGATTGGTTTAATTGAAGTACACCTTTACAGACCTTTTAGTGTAAAATATTTACAAAATGTGTTACCTAAATCAGTAAAAAATATTGCTGTATTAGATAGAACTAAAGAGGCTGGAAGTATAGGAGAACCGTTATATCTAGATATAGTATCAAGTTTAAAAAATGAAAATATAAATATTGTAGGCGGAAGATATGGTTTAAGTAGTAAAAATGTAACTCCAAGCGATATATATGATGTGTATCATATGCTTGAGATTGACGTTAAAAACAACTTTACAATAGGTATAGTAGATGATGTAACAAACTTAAGTTTAGAAAAAGTCCCATATGAAATAAAAGATGATACTGATAATATAAAAATATATGGTTTTGGATCAGATGGAATGGTAAGTGCAAGTAAAAATTTACTTAAACTTATAACTAAAGAAGAAAATAATTATGCACAAGGATATTTTGAATATGACTCTAAAAAAAGTGGTGGAGTAACTGTATCGAATTTAAGATTTTCAAATGAAAAAATAAATAAACCGTATTATGTAGAAAATTCTAAATTAGTAGTAGTAACAAAATTTGAATATTTTAACAAATTTGAAATGCTTAAAAGTTTAGATAAAGACGGTATACTACTTATTAACACAAATAAAAGTAGTGAAGAACTAAACAAAGAATTATCAAACAGTATTTTAAATACATTAATAAATAAAAATATAAAAGTTTATACAGTAGATGCAAATGCAATAGCAAGAAAAAATAATATCAAAGGAAAAATTAGTAAAATAATGGAATCAATTATACTAAAACTACTAAATAAAAACTACGAAGAAAAAATAATTGAGAGTGTTAAAACTACATTTAAAACTAAAGGGGAAGATATTATTAATAATAATATTAATGCAATAAAAGAATCACTTGACCATTTAAATGAAATAGAAATCAAACCAAAAGTTATTGAATTAGTATCTCATAATAAAGATGACATTTTTGATAAAATTTTAAGTAGAAAAGGTAATGATTTAAAAGTAAGTGAAGTAATGAGTATAAAGGATGGATCTTTTCCTATTAGTTTAACGAGAAAAGAAAAAAGAAACATTGCAGAATCTGTTCCTTCATGGAAAAAAGAGAATTGTATTCAATGTGGATTTTGTAGTTTAGTGTGTCCTCATGCTAGTATTAGAACGTATCTAGATAATTTACAAGATGGTATGCCAGCAATTGGTAAACCAGAATATAATTACACAGTAAAGGTAAGTGAAGCTGATTGTACAGGATGTGGATTATGTGTAAGTACATGCCCAGGAAAAATGGGGAATAAAGCACTTGAGATGCAAGTTCCAACATATAAAGAAAATGTAGATAAATATTTTAATGAATATAAAAATCCAGAGGCATTTAATAAATTCACAATTAAAGGAAGTCAACTTCAAAAACCATTATTTGAATATAGTGGTGCTTGCGCTGGATGTGGTGAAACTCCATACGTTAAATTATTAACACAATTATTTGGAAGTAATATTATAATTGCAAACGCAACAGGATGTTCAAGTATCTATGGCGGAAGTGCTCCTTCAACACCATACAGTTTGCCATGGGCTAATTCATTATTTGAAGATAACGCTGAATTTGCGATTGGTATGCATGTTTCAAATAAACAAAAAAGAGAGCAAGTAAAAAACTTAATAACAAGTTCAATTAATTCTGTTGATGAAGAAGTAAAAAATATTTTTGAAAACTTACTAAATAACTTTGAAAATCCTGATATCACAAACGAATCTAAAAAACTTTTGCAAGATAAAACAATTCCGCAAGAACTTATTGACCTAATAGATTATGTTCCATCAAGAACTATATGGGCTCTAGGTGGAGATGGATGGGCATATGATATTGGATATGGTGGTCTAGATCACGTTATTCATTCAAATGAAAATGTTAAAATTTTAGTATTAGACACAGAAGTATACTCAAATACTGGTGGACAAGCAAGTAAATCCACAAAGCTTGGTGCAGTAGCAGAATTTGCAAATATGGGTAAACAAAATGTTAAAAAAGACTTATTTAAAATAGCAACATGTGCACCAAACTGTTATGTGGCAAGTATTGCACTAGGTGCTAACATGATGCAAACGATAAATGCTTTTAAAGAAGCTGCAGAACATGATGGGCCAGCGGTTATTATTGCTTACTCACCATGTATCTCACATGGTATAAAATCAGGAATGGGTAACATGCTTGATGAACAAAAATTTGCTGTTGAAGTAGGGTATTCTCTACTCATGAGATATAATCCAAAAAACAAAGAATTAAAATTAGATTCAAAAGAACCAAACTTCGAAAGATATTTAGAATTTTTAAATAACGAAACTAGATTTAAAGCCTTAAAAATAAAAGATGAAAAACTAGCAAATGAATTATTTGAAAAACAAAAAAATGCTGCGATAGCAAGATATAAAGATTACAAAAAATTATCTGAAATTAAAGAAAGTTAATGAAATTCATTAACTTTTTTAGTGCAAAAAAATAGAGACAATCATTAGGATTGTCTCAAAAGAATAAAAAGGGGTTGACTAGTGTGATACTAGCACCAATTCGCCTTCGTAAAGTGAATTGGTAGTTCTTATACTAAACGATTTTATGCCTTTTGTCAACAGTTTTTAACAAATTATTTAAATTATTTGTTATAATAATTTTAGGAGACAAAATGAAACTAACGAACGTAAAATCAATAGGACCAAAAGCAGCAGAATTACTAAATAATCTTAACATACAAAGTGCAGAAGATTTAGTTACTTATTACCCGAATAAGTATAATTTTATCAAACTAGAAAAAATAAGTAATGCAGACGAAAATACATCAGTATATGTTGAAGCAGAAGTAGTAAGTATTCCGACAGTAATGTTTATAAAGAAAAATTTTAATCGATTATCTTTTAAAGTGCTAGCTAATGAAATTTTAATCAATGTCACTATATTTAATAGGGCATATTTAAAACAAAACTTACCAACAGGAAAAAAAGTAATTATTTTTGGTAAATACAATAAATTAAAAAATACATTCTTAGCATCAGATATTAAATTTAATATAGAAAATAATACAATAGAACCAATATATAGACTTACAACCGGTTTAAAACAAATGCAAATAAAAAAATATATTAATAATGTTCTTGGTATAGAAGTAGAAGACAGAGTTCCAAATTATATAAATGAAAAATATAATTTTATAGAAAAAAACTTGGCAATAAAACTAATACATAAACCAACATCTATTGAAGATATAAAAAAATCTAAATTAAAACTAATCTATGAAGAGTTATTTGAATTTATGTTTAAAATAAATTATTTAAAAATAAAAAATAATAATGCATGTGGAATAAACAAAAACTTAGAAGAAGAAAAAATCAATATATTCCTAAATGACTTACCTTTTACACCAACAGAAGATCAAAGTAAATCATTTACAGAAATCAAAAACGATATGTTATCTAATAAAAAAATGAATAGACTAATATTAGGAGATGTAGGAAGTGGTAAAACTTTAATAGCAACATACGCTATATATTTAAATTATTTATCTGGATATCAAAGTGCCTTTATGGCGCCAACTGAAATACTTGCTACACAGCATTTTAGTTCTTTAAAAAAAATGTTACAAAAATATAATTTGTGTATTGAAATAATTACAGGGAAAATGACTAAAAAAGAAAAAGAAAAAATAAAAGAAAGACTGATAGCAGGAGAAATAAATTTATTAATAGGAACTCATGCAATAATTAGTGAAGATGTAATTTTTGAAAAACTAGGTTTAGTAATAACAGATGAACAGCACAGATTTGGAGTTATGCAAAGAAAGAACTTAGAAAATAAAGGAATAAATCCTGATATATTATATTTGTCAGCAACTCCAATACCAAGAACTTATGCATTAGTATTATATGGAGATTCAGATGTGTCAATTATAAAAACAAAACCAGCAGGTAGAAAAGAAATTATTACAAAAATATATAAGGAAGAAAATATAAAAGAAGTATTACAAAAGTGTTATGAACAGATAAATGAAAATCATCAAATATTTGTAGTGTCCCCACTAATAGATAATAGTGAATCTGAGTTAAACAGTGTATATGATTTAAAAGAAAAATTATCTAAAGCTTTTAAAGATAATGTAAGTATTGAAATAATACATGGAGCAATGAAACAAAATGAAAAAGATGCTATTATGCATGATTATTTAATGAATAATATAAATATTTTAATATCAACAACAGTTATAGAAGTAGGAGTTGATGTACCAAATGCAAGTGTAATGATAATATTTAATGCAGAAATGTTTGGTCTAGCTACACTACATCAATTAAGAGGTAGAGTAGGAAGAAGTGATTTACAATCATATTGTTATTTAATCAGTGAAAAAGATACTAACAGACTAAAAGTTATGGAAGAATCTAATGACGGATTTTATATTACAGAAAAAGATTTTGAAAATAGAAGAGAAGGCGACTTATTTGGAACAAAACAAAGTGGAGACATGGTATTTAAAATAGCAGACTTAAAAAGAGATTATCAAATAGTATTGCAAGCAGGAAAAGACGCAGAAGAGTTTGTAAAAAATAAAAAGTATGAAGATATTATTTATTATGATAAATTAATAGAAGAATTAAAAAATAATAATTAATGTAAAGTTTACAATATATTTTTACATTTTTATACAACTTATATAATATACATTGACAAACTTTTATAAATAAGATAAGATTTATATAGCATGATACATATCATGCTTTGATGAAGTCTTACGAATTCAATTGTGAGATCAAGTCAACCAAAACCCCCTGAAGAGGATAACGAAAGTTATCCTCGTTTTTTTGATCTAATAATAGTGTAAAAGAAAAAAGAGAAACAAGAATACAAAGAATATAAAATCGAGATAAAAATGATAGAAATCTATCTAATAGTGCCATGTATAATGAAGGTACTGAAAAAACGGAAAGTTATTTATTAAATAATACTTGCAATAAATAAAAAAAATTATATAAGAGAACGAAGATAATGAAAAACTCTAGTAATTATAGAGTTTTTTTATGATATAATATATTCATAGGAAAATAATAAAAATATTACGATGATTAATTTGACTATAAAGTAATTAAATTAGATATTAAAAAGGAGAACTAATGATAGAACAAATAATACTACTAATTATATTAATATTAATAAATGCGTTTTTTGCAGCAACAGAAATAGCGTTTATTTCACTTAACGATTATAAAATAAAGAAAGAAGCAAAAAAAGGCGATAAAAAATCAATAGCCATATTAAGTTTACTTCAAAAACCCAGTTCATTTTTAGCAACGATTCAAATAGGAATAACATTAGCAGGATTTTTATCATCTGCGTTTGCATCTTCAGCTTTTGCAGAAAAACTAGCACCTCTACTATATGATATTATCCCTCAAATTTCACTAGACACTTGGAATACAATATCTATAGTGGTAATAACAATAATACTTTCATTTTTCATGTTATTATTTGGAGAACTTGTACCAAAAAGAGTAGCTATGAAACATGATAAAAAAATAGCGTTCTTCTCGGTGAATATTATTAAAACAATAGCAATTATTACAAAACCATTTGTATATATGTTGACAAGTATAACTAACAGTATATCTAAAATATTTGGAGTTAGTGAGTATGAAGAAGAACATATTACAGAAGAAGAAATAAGACTAATTATAGATCAAGGAGAAGAAAGAGGCGCTATAAAAAAATATGAACAAAGGCTTCTAAAAAATGTTCTAAAATTCAATAATATTAAAGTAAATGATATAATTGTGGAAAAAGATAAAATATTTACACTTAGTGTGGATTTAACTATAGAAGATGCACTAAATGGAATGAAAAATAGTGGATATAAACATAGCAGAATACCACTTGTAAATAAAAATAACGAAGTAGAAGGAATCCTGCATATAAAAGATTTAGTAAAAAATATTACAACTCCCAAAATATTATTAAAAGACATTATGCATGAAGTTATAAGAATTTCAAAAGAAGATTATGCAATAGCTGCATATAATAAAATGAAGCGAAACAAAAAACATATATTAATAGTAGAAGAAAATGATGATTTTATTGGTGTAATTACTCTTGAGGATGTACTTGAAATAATATTTGGAGACATTAAAGATGAATATGGACTATAAAAAAGAAGTATAGCCCTATATATAATAAAAAAACTTTATGTTATAATTAAATTAAGAAGGAGATTACATGGAAGCAATAGAAATGATAAAAGAAAGAAGAAGTATAAGAAAATATACGAATAAAATAGTTGAAAAAGAAATATTAAATGAAATAGTAGACGCAGCAAGGTTTGCTCCTTCATGGGCAAACTCTCAAACTGCAAGATATACGTTTATTACAAATGAAGAAATCATATCAAAAATAGCAAAAGAAGGCGTTAAAAATTTTGCATATAACATAAAAACATTAGAACAAACAAAAAATGTTGCTATACTTAGTTATGTTAAAGGTAAAAGTGGAAAAATAAAATCAATAGAAGGTTCAGAAAGTGATATGAAGTGGGAAATGTTCGATGCTGGTATAGCGTGCCAAACTTTCTGCTTGGCAGCTCATGAAAAAGGTATTGGAACATGTATATTTGGAGTTATAGATGAAGAAGTCTTAGCAAAACTTATAGACTTACCAGAAAATGAAAGTGTCGCAGCGCTAATAACTTATGGCTATATAGATGAAAGTGGAAAAGCTCCATCAAGATATGAAGTAAGTGATATAACTAAATATATTGACTAATGAAGGGAGTTTATATTTACTAATGACATTAGAAGATTTAAATAATAGGTATATAAAACTACAAAAAAAATATGGTGATAAAAATTTAGATTCTGTATCAAGTGGAGGATGTATTACAAATCCAGATGTATGTTTTGTATTTATGAACCCTACTAAGAGAAATATATCGACGAGCAAAGAATGGACCGGAATTAAAGCACCTTGGATTGGAACAAAAAATATTTGGAGTCTATTTTATGACATAGGTTTATTAGATCTTAACATATATAATAAAATTAAAGAAATAAAAGGACCAGAGTGGACAGAAGAGTTTGCAGATGAAGTATACAGTGACGTTAAGACTAAAAAATACTTTATAACAAACTTAGGCAAATGTACTCAAGTAGATGCAAGGCCTCTACCAGATAGTGTGTTTAAAATATATTTAGATTCATTATACGAAGAATTCAATATAGTGAAGCCTAAAAAAATAATACTTTTTGGAAATCAAGTAAGTTCTATAATATTAAATGAAAAAATTTCTGTATCGCAAACGCGAAAAAAATGTATAGAAAAAGAAATAAATGGAGAAAAATATAAATTTTATCCAGTATATTACCCAGTAGGTAACGGAAGTTTTAATATAGAAAAAGCAGTAGAAGATATTAAGTGGATACTAAAAAATTAGGAGGGAAAATAGTAAAAATGAAAAATCGAAAATTAACAGAAGTAAAAGTTGAAGAAAATCTAAAATATTATGAAATCAGTGAAAACTTAAAAAATATAATAGTTCACGATGAAGATATGTATAACAAAGAAAATGTTAGATTAGAAAGTTTAGGAGATAGAGTTCAAGAACTGTACTCAATAGCAGGTATAATAATATCGTCCCAAAATTTAGATTATGATGTAATGGAAGTATATAAAATGGTTTTAGCAATCAATTTATTAAGTTGCGATTCAAAAGAAAGTAATGAGCTTTTAGAAACTTTAGAATTAGATGTATATAATGAATTGCGAAACTTATTCGAAGAATTTATAGACTTAAAAAGTCCAATAGCAAAACTAATAGCAGAATGTTACTTGCTAATCGAAGCACAAAAAAATAGAGAAAGTATTGAAAAAGAGAATATATTGTTACGAATAAAATATAACAATTCTAATAAAGATAATAAATAATATTATTAAAAGTAATGAAAAAGTCATATCCGATATTGATATGATTTTTTATTTGCATTCATTATGAAGTGAAATAGCTATCTCTAACTTTTCTTTAAGCATTTGTTCAAGCATTGTAATATTCATAATAGTTTTAGATACAGAATTATTAATTGCGATTAGTTCGTCGTTGCAAACAGTATTTTCAATAGCGCATTTTATTTTTTCACTTTCACAAGTAATAAGTTTAGCTATCCCTTTTTCAATTAAAGCAATACTTCTTACAACTTCACAGAGACAACCATCTAAATTACAAGGTATATCAGGACATTCAATATCAACTCTACATTCACTATTTAATACAATCTCACAATAATTTTTATGACTTTTACAAAGAGGATTACTTTTGTAAAATGTATAAATAAATTTTAAACATTCATTTTTATTAGCTATTATATATAATTCACAATCACAATCAATAATGTACGAAGAGCAAATCTCGTCATCAATATATTGATCATTGACTAAATTACCAGACTTAGTTAATTTAGAAATAAAAGTAGATTTATATTTCTCATATATAACAAATATAGAATTATTAGAAAATCCAATAGAGCAAATACAAGGTTTTAAAACTTTCAAATTTTGCTTACAACATTTATTAACATTTACGCAATCATTTTCAGTCACAATACTTTTCAGAGTATAATCATTTATTTCGTCCGCTATATAATCTCCGTCAATTGTAACAGAAAAAACATTTGATTTTTGTGCAATATATATTTTACAGGAATTATGGTCATAACATAAACTCAGAAAAGGTTCGTTATACTTATGATTTGGAATATTTAATTCTATAATATCTCGATCACAAAAATTTGTATCTATAATATATAACTTATCATTAATACCTTTTTTAATAACAATATAACTACAATTATTATACTTAGTAAAACTTACATATTTTTCTATTAATTCTAATAAGAAAAAGTCTAGACAATTATTTTTATTTTCTAAAAAATCGCATAAAGTTTTTTTACTGGGTCCATATAAGTTATTAGCAAAACTACCAATTATATTGCATAAATTTTTTTCTTTCATCATCATCACTAATGTACTATATGTTTATAGCCTAAAAAAAGTTACACATAAAAAGCCCTGTCAAAAATTCAAAAAAAGCATAAATTAAACTGAAAGGGGAAAAAATGAACGAGGAAATTACTAGTAAAAATCATAGATGCGAAGCTATATCAGAAATAATATCATCAGTAGCAGCAGAACAAAAAGGGTTAGCAAGCATTCTTAATATAGAATCAGAAAAAATTAAATATATGATGTCAATATCAAAGGAACCTCAAGATTTATTAGATGTAAATAGATCAGTTGAAAAAATGATAAGTACAATCACAAAACTTGAGGTAATTTTAGCAAGTAAGTTAGAATTATTTGATGATTGCTTATGTGTAAAATGTGATGAAGAAAAATCATCAGGATACTCAATTTTATCAATGACTGTTGAAACAGAAAATGGTGGTAGAATTGAAAGAGAAGACGACATGAAAACTTTTAAATACTATCCAGGCACTACAGCTACAACTATAAAGTTTATTACTGAACCAGAAGCAGTAATAAATTATGTAGAAGGAATGCCAACAGGTTTAAAATTTGACACAAACAAACTTTACATACCAGAAGGATTCTCGTGGCCGCAAACTTACAGAATGATATTCACTGTAGGAGAAGGCGAAAATTTATATGAAATAACATTATTCAATGTTGTTTAGATTCAAAGTTAGAAAAATAAGGGGGGATTATTTTGAATCAAAAAGATACATACACACTAAATTATTCAGATGAAATAGCTTTAGCAGAGTTACAAGAAAAGTACGTTGAAATAGAATTAGAAACGGCACCAGAGATTAATACCAGTACAATAACAGGTAAAGTAGAAGATCAATCGGGAACAGATGTCGAAAATGCAACAGTAAAACTATTTGACACTGAGTTTAATCCAATAAAACATACAATGACAAATGAAAATGGTAATTATACATTTCAAAATGTACCAAAAGGCGATTATATTGTATATGCAGTAAAAGATGGATATTCATTATCAACTAAAAGAAGTATTACATATACAGGAAATGATTTAGTACTAAATGACCTAATCATAGCAGAGGACACAACATATACCAAAGGAAATATTTATGGATATGTTTACGATAACAATGGACATAATTTTGATGGTGCGGTTGTAAGACTGGTAAATGGAGCAGGAACAATTATATCAGAAACTATAAGTGCAACAGATGGAGAATATATTTTTCCGAAAGTTGATGCTGGAAATTATACATTAACAGCAGTAGCAGATGATTATACACTTTATACTCCAGTTTCAGTTGAAGTTACTGATGGAGCTAATTCAGAAGAAAATATACATCTTAATAAACTTGCAGAAGCAAAAGAAGGAACTATTAATGGTGTAGTTTACAATGCTAGTAAAGTACCAATTCCGAATTGTACAGTAGGTTTATATGAATCAATTGGTGAAGGAGAAACAAAAACTCTTAAACTAAGAAAAACATGTAAAACGAATACTGAAGGAAGATATTTCTTTGGTGTAGTACCAGAAGGAAAATGGGTTGTAAAAGCAAAACTTACACAAGCAAGAGTATAATAAAAGTGCCGTAAGGCATTTTTTTATAAAAAAAAGTTACTGACCAATTTCAGTAACTTTTTCTTGTAACATTTTTTCAAAATAAGCTTTATTATTTAAAAGTCTTTCATTATCTGGAGAAATCTCTATAGCTTTATCAACATAATACAATGCTCTATCAAAATTAATTCTAAAATTATAAATCATAGCAAGCAAATCATATGCTGTATGATCAAAAGTAAATACTTCGTTAATATAACTTTTGTTATTAATTGAAATACTCAAAGCCTTATTTACAAGTAACTCACACTCATCATATTCCTTTAAATGATATAACAGTAAAGCTTTTTCCATTAACGGATCTCTAAGATAAGGAGTTTCTAATATGGATTTATCTAACCACATTTTTGCTTCATTATATCTTTCCAAAGCTGTATAACTTCTAGCAATGAATCTCATTGAAGCGCCTCTTTCATCTTTCCATGTTGCACTTGGCAAATCTAAATGTTTGATTAACGTATCAATAGATTCATTATATTTTTTATAGAACATATATTCTCTTCCCAAATAATGCATATTACGATCATTATTAGGATTTTCTGTAACCGATAATTCTAAGAGTGGAAGATAACTACTACGAGATTTAGTATTATCTGGATAATGATTAACAATAATATCATCAGTAGTAACATAATTTTCATCATCATTACAACTAAGTATTTCATGCACTGGATGTATCCATTTAAAATAATTTCTAGAATGAATTTTTTCTTGATAAAAAGATATTATAGGCCTATCATTCTCAAGTTTCCAGTTATAAATGTATCTACATCTAGTAGTATCTTTTTTCCAAACTTTTTCTAAGATATTTCTCCAACCGGGTTCAATTACTTCGTCCAAATCAGTACATACACAAATATCAACATCAGAAGAAACTAAATCAAGTGAATAATTTCTAGCAACATCAAATCTCCATGGAACAACTTCTTGAATAAAAACTTTAACTCCAAGAGCTTCAAGCTTTTCAACTGTGTTATCGCTAGAACCGGTATCAAGTACATAAATTTCATCGGCTTCCTTCATAGATTCATACCATCTATCAACAAAACTCTCTTCATTTTTGCAAATAGCATACACAGCAACTTTCATTAATTTATCCTTGTAATCGATAAGCCAGCAGCAAAACCATTAGTGGCAATTGTTGTAATTGCATCTCCAGTTCCGTTTCTAAGTTCAAATTCTTGAGCAGCAGCAAAAGTAGCAATTAAAGTTCCAGATAACTCAGCACCTTGTGAATTAGATAATGCAACTGCAGAATTTATACTTGATAAAAAAGTTCCATTAGTAACATCATATATGCCTAAAGAAATAAGTGTTCCTCCAGCTGAAGTACTTAGAGCAGAAACATCCCAATTAATTAAATATTGACCAGATTCAACTATAGTGAATATTCCAGTAGTAGTATCTAAAGAAATATTATTGATTTCTGGTGTAGCAGTAAACAAAATCGGACTGTCAATTGCTACGTCTTCGTTAGTAGTTGTAACCGCAAACGCATAAGTATTAAACCCTGATGAACCAGTAGGTCCAGTAGGCCCAGTTGCACCATCAGCACCAGTAGGTCCAGTCGCGCCATCAGCTCCAGTAGGTCCAGTAGGCCCAGTTGCACCATCAGCACCAGTCGGTCCAGTTGCGC
>CAYJKL010000021.1:0-20373 GCA_964370755.1 uncultured Muribaculaceae bacterium | reverse complement strand
ATGCATATACAGTAGATGATACTACAAATGGAAATGGTGCACTTTCGGAGAAAGTAGGACTACTCACTGCCGATGAGGCAGTAATGGCAGGCCTTGCGCCTAGCAAAAGTAACAGTAGTAACTATTTGTACACAAATAGTTACTACTGGTTAGGCTCTCCTTTTGGGTTCGGTTCTTATACTACTTACGCTAGTATGTGGCGGGTGTTTTCGGGCGGCACTTTGGGCATTACTGGTGTCGATACCACTGGTTATGGTGCGAGGCCGGCAGTTTTTCTCTCAAATCTAGTATCTCTTTCAGGAACTGGAACGTATAATGATCCTTATAAAGTGAATTAGGGTTTTTGGCGGAGTGAAGAATCAATCTTTGAGCGAAACCGCATAGCTCGGTTTCGCGTGCCGATCTTTGAGAAATACTAAGAAGTTGAGAAATACTTAATTTATTTTCCGCCGATAAGGCGGAAATTTGTATACCAAACTTTTCAAAATTAAAAGTTTGGTTTTTTTCTTCTTCTTGAGTTGTAGTAAAGGCTTTGGTTATTGCCAAAGCTTAAAAACGGACGAAGTCCGTTTTTTGATGTTAAATTTTCAAATGATAATAGATTTTTTGCTTAGAGTTTGATACAATGTTATTAGGAGAAACAAATGTACGCACAAATAATTATTGAATATCCGGTTAAGTCTTTAGATAAGATGTTTACTTATGAAGTTCCTTTGGAGATGAGAAGTAAAATAAAGGTTGGTATGAAAGTGCTAGTTCCTTTTGGGAAGAATGAAATTAATGGTTTTGTTTTAAAAATTGTTAATAGTTTTTCTGATGATTATGAAGTTAAGAAGATAACTGAGATTGTTGATGAAGATATTGTTTTAACTGATGAGCTACTTAGACTTGGAAGATTTATGAGTGATAAAACTTTGTGTACGATGATTAGTGCGTATCAAGCTATGTTTCCATCTAGTTTTAAAATTAAGAATCAGAAAAGTAATTATGAAGTTTTTGATGTATTTTTAGTTTTAAATATAAATGATGAAGAAGCAAAAGATTTTGTTGCGTGTAATAGTAGAGCTAGGAAGCAAGTGGAGTTGGTTTTAAGTTTACTTGAGTGTGGTAAAGTTTTGAAAAAAGATTTTGATTACGCTGTTGTTAAAGCTTTGCTTAGTAAGAATATAATTAAAGAAGAAAAAGTACAGAAGTATAGAGATGTAAGTAAGATAACTCTTGATAAAAATATTGTTTTAACTGATTTACAGATGGAAGTTTATAAAAGTGTTGAATTAAATGTTTTTAATACTTATTTATTATATGGAATTACTGGTTCTGGTAAAACTGAAGTTTATTTAAATTTAATTGAAGATGTTATAAAAAGTGGTAAGACTGCGATTATGCTTGTATCTGAGATAAGTCTTACTATGCAAATTGTTAAAAGATTTTATGCTAGGTTTGGAAAAAGTGTTGCAGTATTTCATAGTGCTTTATCTGAGGGTGAAAAACATGATGAGTATTTAAGAGTTACAAGAGGAGAAGTAAGTGTTGTGGTAGGTACTAGGTCTGCGATTTTTACGCCACTTAAAAATCTTGGTATTGTTATAATTGATGAAGAACACTCAGATACTTATAAGCAAGATAATAATCCTAGGTATAACGCCAAAGATATGGCTTTATTTAGATGTAAAGAAAATGGTTGTCCGCTTGTGCTTGGAAGTGCTACTCCTACGCTTGATTCTATGGCTAGGGCGGCTAAAGGAGTTTATAAACTTTTAGTTCTTGATAAAAGAGTTGGAAGTGCTACTTTGCCTATAACTACTTTAGTTGATATGAACTTAGAAGTTAAAAAACATAATTATATATTTAGTGATGTTTTAAGAGAAAAAATTAATGAAACTTTAGAAAGAGGAGAACAAGTAATATTGCTTCTTAATAGGAGAGGGTTTTCTACTTTTATTAACTGTAGTAGTTGTGGTCATACTTATAAATGTCCAAACTGTGATATAACTCTTACTTATCATAAAACTAAAAATAATTTAGTTTGTCATTACTGTGGTCATTTTAAGAAAAAAGATGATTTATGTCCAGAATGTAAGGAAGATTCTTTGAACTATTTAGGATTAGGTACTGAGAAGTTAGAAGATTATATAAATGAAAATTTTGTAGGTGCTAAAGTTGTAAGGATGGATCAGGATACTACTACTAAGAAAGGTTCTCACGATAGAATTATTGAAAGTTTTAAAAATAAAGAATTTAATATTTTACTTGGAACTCAGATGATTAGTAAAGGTCTTGATTTTGAAGATGTAACTTTGGTCGGGGTAATAAACGCTGATGCATCTTTAAATATTCCTGATTACAAAGCAAATGAAAGTACTTTCGCACTTTTAAATCAAGTTGCTGGTAGAAGTGGTAGAAGTAATAAAAAAGGTGAAGTATTATTACAAACGTTTAATCCTGATAATTATATTTTAAAGTGCGTTAGAGAAAATGATTATAAGAGTTTTTATAAATATGAGATGCAGTTTAGACAAAAGCTTAAGTATCCACCGTACTATTTTCTTATTGGAATTAGGTTCGTGTCGAAGGAGTTTAATCTTGCACTTGAAGATGCTAAGAAGGGTGTGGCGTTTATAAAACGTGGGGTAGGTGATGGAACTAGTGTTTTAGGGCCTACTACTGCGGCTATTTTAAAACATAATAATAGTTATAGGTTTCAAGTAATAATTAAGTATAAAAAAGATGATAGGCTTATGAATACTTTAAGAGAACTTGATAAAATGTATGCAACTAATAATAAGGTGAGCGTAGAGATTGATGTAAGTCCTAATAGGATTTAAAATAAAGTTTGTAAAATTAGTTATATTTTGGTAAAATTAAATAGAGATAAAAGAAAGGCTTACTATGAAAATAATATTAAAAGATGTTGAGTTAAATGTTTTAGTAAATTATAAAAATATTAAAAATATTTATTTTAGGTTTGATGAGAAAAATACTTTAGTTGTATCTGCTCCTCTTAGAATTAAAGAACATGAAGTAAATGGTTTGATTATTAAGAATGAAGATTCTATTTATGATATGTATTTAAAACAAAAAGAGAAAAATGAATATAATGAGAAATTTTATTATTTGGGTAAAGAGTTTGATGTTAAGTTTGTCGAAAGCTTAAATAAAGTTGGTTTTAAAGATGGTGTTGTATACGCTAAAGATTTAGATGCACTTTTAGAGTTTTGGGATAGTGAGTGTATTAAAGTCTTTAATGGTGAGGCAAATATATGTAAGAAATGTTTTAGCTCTCTTCCTGAGTTTAAAATAAAGGTAAGAAAGATGAAAACTAGATGGGGTGTATGTCACACTAGAAAAAAAGAAATTACACTTAACTCAGAACTTCTTAAAAAAGATTTAGAGTTAATTGATTATGTTATTATTCATGAGTTATGTCATTTTTATGAAGCAAATCATAGTAAGAACTTTTGGGCATTAGTTGAGGCTGCTTGTCCTAACTATAAAGATCTAAGAAGGAGACTAAAAAAATGGAGTTAACTAGCGTAAATAATGAAAAAGTGATTAAGTGGGCTAAGCTTAAAATGAAGAAGTATCGTGATAGTGAAAAATTATTTTTAATAGAGGGTGATCATTTAGTTGGTAAAGCTCTTTTAAAAGGATGTGTAGTTGATTTAATTTTACTTGAAGATACTTATGATTTTGAGAATAAATATATTGTCACTGAAGATATTATGAAAAAAATATCTAACCAAGTGAGTATTAGTAAAGTTGCCGCTACTGTAAGATTCTTTGATGAAAAAGCTATAACTGGTAATGTGCTTGTACTTGATAATTTACAAGATCCAGGTAATCTTGGAACTATTATAAGAAGCGCCTGTGCTTTTTCATTTGATACTATTGTTTTGGGCACTGGCACGGTTGATTTATATAATGATAAAGTTGTGCGTGCCAGTGAAGGTATGTTATTTGATATTAATTTTGTTAAAGGTAATTTAAGTGATAAATTTAGTGAGTTTAAGAACCTTGGTTATAAAATTATAGGAACTAGTGTAAATGTAGGTAATAGTATTAAAGAGTTTAAAGATGAAAAACTTGCTATTGTAATTGGTAATGAGGGAAATGGAATGAATCCACTTTTAAAATGTGATGAGTATGTAAAAATACCTATGGAAGATTCTTGTGAAAGTTTAAATGCTGGAGTTAGTGCTTCTATTTTAATGTATGAGGTTTATAATGGATAATAAATTATATTTAGGTAAGATAACTAGTACTCATGGTATTAAAGGTGAGCTTAAGATTAAAAGTGATTTTGAATATAAAACAAGAGTTTTTAAAAAAGGTTTTAATATATTTGTGAATGATGAAATTTTTGAGATAACTAGTTATAGGGCTCATAAACAATTTGATATGATTACTATAAATAATATACTTGATATAAATAAAGTTATTGAGTATGTAGGTAGTGATGTTTATATAAAAAGAGAAGACTTGAATTTAAAAGATAGTGAGTATTTACTTAGTGATTTAATTGATTTTTCTGTGTATGATGAGGAAGTTTTACTTGGAAAAGTTAAAGAAATTAGGTATAATATAAATAATAAATTTTTATTTGTAACTGGGGAGAGTGACTTTTACATACCCTTAATTGATGCATATATTATAAGTGTAAACACAAATGCAAAAAAAATCATAACTAATAATGGTAAGGATTTGATTATATGAAAATAGATATTTTAACACTTTTTCCTTCGATGTTTGATGGATTTTTAAATGAATCTATTATTAAAAGAGCAATTAATAGTGATAAAGTGGAAGTTAATATTATTGATTTTAGAGAGTACTCTCCACTTAACAATAAACAAGTAGATGATACTATTTATGGTGGGGGACCAGGAATGCTTCTTAGATGTGAACCTATTTTTAATGCAGTTAATGCTATTAAAACAGATGAGTCTTATGTTGTTATACTAAGTCCTGAAGGAGATACTTATAATCAAGTGTTTGCGAATAAATTTTCTAAAATAAAACATTTAATACTGATATGTGGTCATTATGAAGGCTTTGATGAACGTATTAAAACGCTTGCTGATCAAATTATATCTATTGGTGATTATGTTTTAACTGGCGGTGAAATACCTGCTATGGCGATTAGTGATTCTATAATTAGGCTTCTTCCTGATGTGATAAATAAGGAAAGTTTAGAAGTTGAATCATTTGATACGGAATATTATGATTATCCATCATATACTAAACCTAGTAGTTATGAGGGTATGGATGTTCCAGAAGTTTTAGTAAATGGTAATCATGCACTTATTAATAAATGGCGTGAAGAAAATAGAAAGAAAAGAGATTAGTAGGAGTAGTATATGAACTGTGTAAAAAAAGATTTTAAAAATATGAATTATAAATTATTTTTAAAAGGTGGGGTCTTTTTAAAACCATCTCTTGAAAATATAGAAGTTAAAAAAATTACTTTGTATGATAATGATATGATAAATTTTTATTTAACTCAAAAATATTTAAATAAATATAAGAGATTGTTAAAATTAGTAGCAGTTTATTTTGAAAATGATGATGTAACTGAAGGCGATACACATTTAGTTTTAACTGAGCTTACTAAACTTGAAGCACTTTTACTCCTTGGGGAGTATAAGGAGTATATTAGTGAAGCCAAACTTAGCGAAATGCTTAAAGAGTTATATAATCTGGGTAGAAAAATTAAAAGTAAACCTATAAGAAGAAATTTTGAACCAGAATTTAAAAATAAATCTAGATAGTTTATTTAATTTGTGTTATAATTTGTATGATAGGAAGGTATTATGAAAAAAGAGTTAGGTGTTATTATCGGGGTTGTGGTAGCTTTAATCGTAGTAGTAGTACTCGTGGTTAATTTTTTATTTTTTCCGAGCTATGATGTGATTTTTGATTCCAAAGGTGGAACAGGAATAGCAGTTCAAAATGTTAAAAGAGGAGAATTGGTACAAAAACCTAATGATCCAGCTATGGAAGGTTATATATTTTTAGGTTGGTATTTAGATGAGTCGAAGTATAATTTTGATACTCCAGTAAAAGATGATCTTGTTTTAGTTGGTAAATGGGATAGTTTAACTACTCCTTTGCACTAACGTTTCGTAGATGAAATTTTGACATATTTAAAATAATATGTTATAATATTTAATGTAGTGGTGCATTATTCTAGTCAAGAATGTCTGTTTGAAGATGGGGCTAAAAATTCATCATATAGATAATGAAGGATACGTGTATATTTGCTTCTTTCGCCCAGATTGGGGTGGATATATGTGTAATAAGTATAAGGTAAAATTATAATGGCATATAATCGTCGCCTTTTATGTTCCGTTTTTGAAAAATTGTCTGTCGTGCGTGATAATAGCGGATACCTCTTGGTTGAAATTATTGTTGCAAAAGCGAATAATAACAGGTAGCATTATTGTTTGGGAAAACCTCTAGAATGTTATAAATTTAAATATCATAAAGATTGAAGTGCGGACTAAGTGGCCATCAAGTAAATGGAGTGGTAACACCCATTCATTTCATGTAAAGAGAAATCGCCTACGGGTAACTAAGGGATTTGAAATGTGGAAAACAAACTTGACCTAAGCCGTAAAATTTATTTGTGATATTACCACACATCAAATTGCATAAGAAATTATGCATTTTTATTTGGTATCAAGAAAAACATAATATAATGATTTTGTTAAATGAGAGATGTTTAAGGTTTTGTTTGACTGGAGCTTTTATTTATTATATAATTTTTATGGAGGAAAAATGGAAGATTTAGAAAAATTTAAAGAAGAGACTTTTAAATTATTTGCAAGTGATTTTACATCTAATGGTGATGTATGCGCGTATCTTTATGAAAATGCATTTATTCATGTAACAGGAGAAGTTGAACTTTTTAATAAATGGTGTTATTTTAGACAATTATTTGGTCCTGTTAGTGATGCAGCTAGTTCTTATGAAGCAATTGTGTATGCGCTTGCAAAAATGGGTGTTATAGAAAGTGAAGTAAAAAGATAATATATGAAAAATAAAAAAAATACAACTTGGATTATTATAATTTTTATTGTTACTTTTTTCTTGTCTGCGGTTTTTGGTTTAATTTCAAACTGGATTGCGGGCACATTTAATACGCCTTATGCTGTGCTTACTCTTTTTATAATTATTTTTATTGGGGTAATATTTGATATAGTTGGTGTTGCTGTTGTATCTGATGCAGAACATTCTCATCATGCAAGAGCATCTAAAAAACATAAAGGCGCTAAAGAAAGTTTATTTATGATAAAAAATGCTGATAAAGTTAGTAATATATGTAACGATGTTATTGGTGATATATGTGGAGTTATAAGTGGTACTCTTGGAGCTGTTATAGCAATAGATTTATCTATTAATTTAGGCATTAATTTAATTGTTATAAGTTTAATTACAAGTTCTGTAGTAGCATCTTTTACAGTGGGTGGTAAAGCTATTGGAAAAGCATATGCTATTAAGAATTCTAAAAGAATTGTTAAAAAAGTTGGAGAAACTATTAATATTTTCTATAAAATCTAGTGAAAACTAGTTTTTTTATTGACATTAAAAGTATATAGGTATTAATATAGATAAAGAGGTGTAAGAATGTTAAGTGCGAATAAATATTTTGAAAATTATATTAAGAATGTTATAGGGGAACATGAAGGGGAAGATAAAACTTTGTTTTTAGGAGAAGTTTTAAAACTTCATAATATTAAGATAACAAGTAGTGATGAAAATAAAAAAGGAATGATCTTTACGGGAGAAAGTAAAGATGGGGAATGTATAATTGAATTTATAAATTTTATGATAAAAGTATCTGTGGGAGATATAACTTATTATATATATGAGAATAATGCGAAGACTATTTTAGAAATTGTAGAAGATGATGAAAGAAGAAAACTTTTATCTAAGGAAGAAATTTTAAATTATTTTTCTAAATGGGATGAAAGAGGAGAAAAATTTCTTGGTCTTATTGATGCATATGATAATGAGGTGTTTCCTAATAGTGAATTAATGGAGTATATTTTAGATATATTAAATAGATATGACTATTCAAATTCTAATTTAAGTTTTATTGAAAAAAATGGTGATTATGTACCAGTTGTTACATATAGTAAGTTATCTTCTAAAGAAAGTGTGTCAGTGGAAGTAGTTTCTCCAACTTTTGCTAATATTGAGGTTAGAGGTCAAGATGAAACTTTTGATTTATCTATTGAAATTAGTAATAAAGTAAAACGTGTTGTTGCACTTAAAACCAGTGTATCTGGTGATGTTAGTACGGTAATTATTGATGTTAAAGATGAAATATTTGCGGATTGTATTGCTAAGTATTATAATGAGAAAACTTTTAGTGATTGTTTAAAACTTAATACTAAGCTTGAGACATCTTGTATTCCAGATGATATTATGGTAGTTTTAGATAACGATTATGTTAATTATGCTTTTTACTTATTTGAAAAAAATAGAGATAATACAGAGAGGAAGCTAGTTTAAATGTATTTTTTGATTAACTGTGTGACTACAGTTTTGGGAAGTATTTATGTTGATTATAGTACACATAGATTTCAAGTAAATGCTCTTGGTAAAGAAAATTTGCTTATACTTGAGAGAAAGTATCCGGAAAGTACACTAGAAGAACTTAAAACTGGGGTAGGGAAACATAAACTTTTTAAAGTAATTCCTTTTGTAAACTTTGTAATATCTTTTAGTAGTTTTGTTGGAACGTATTTAAATAAAGATAATATGGAAGATTATTTAAGTGAAAATTTTGAGTTTAGAAAATTTACTAATTTTGAAAAAAAAGTTTATGATGCTAATCCATCTTTTAAAACTATAATGAATCTTAAAAACATAAGAATGGAAAGTTTTGGAGATGCTATTCATTTAGATTTTAATGATGGTAAATCTGTTGTAGTTCTTAAATATAGTGAGCTTTCTAAAAAATATGTTGTAGTTGATGGAACTGATGATGCTTTTTTACTTAGTGATGAAGAGATTGAGGAATTTTTACCTCAGTTTGAAAATTATTGTTTATATGTGGATGATATGTTTGATGAGTATGCAAATGATGTAGTTCAAAAAAGGGTTGCTGATGATACTTTAGAAATGTCTTCTGAAGTTATTTCTCAAAATGAGATGGAATCAACTGAAAATTTAGTAAGAACGCGTAAGAAAAATAATGATCAAAAATAGTTGTTTTTAGTAGATAGTTATGGTATAATTGTTAAGACCCAAGAAAAATAATCCGCTGGTATCCTCTAAGATTATTGGTTAAAAACATATAGAAAGGATGGTTAATTATGAATTTAGTAGACAAAATTAACAAAAAACACATTAGAAGTGATATCCCTGAATTTAGAGTTGGGGACACTGTAAGAGTAGACGTATGGGTAAAAGAAGGAAAAAAAGAAAGAATCCAGGCTTTTGAAGGACTTGTAGTTTCTAAAAAAGGTGGAAGTGTTTCTGAAACATTTACTGTTAGAAAAATTTCTGGCGGTGTTGCAGTTAAAAGAATTTTTCCAGTTAATACTCCAACAATTGAAAAAGTTACAGTAGTTAAAAAAGGATTACTTAGACGTGCTAAGCCTAGATACATTGATGAAATGTTTAAGAAAAAAGGCAAAGATATTAAAGTTAAGGAAAGAAATTAAGGTCTTTCCTTAATTTTTAGTTGAAATAATGAAAGAGAAAATAAAGGGAATAATACCATATATAATTATTTTAATAATTGTTATAATTGTTAGAAGTTTTATTGTTACTCCAGTTAGAGTTAATGGTGAAAGTATGGAAGAGACGCTTCATGAGGGAGAAATGCTCATTTTAAATAAGTTTGATGATACTTATGAATATGGTGATATAGTAGTTTTAAATAAAGACGTTACTGGTAGTGCAGTTATTAAAAGAATAATTGGTTTACCTGGTGAAACTGTTGAAATTGAAAATGGTATTGTTTATATAAACGAAGAGAAAATAGAAGATGAGTTTTCACTGTTTAATGAAGATGATGATATGGAGAAAATGTTGTTAGGTGAAAATGAATATTTTGTTTTAGGTGATAATAGAGCAGTGTCGCTTGATAGTAGAATTTTTGGAATGGTAAATATAAGTGATATTGAAGGAACTGTTACTTTTAGAATATTTCCTTTTGATGAATTTGGAAATATTGAGTAAATTTGATGAAATTAGTTTGTTAACTAATTTTTTTTTGGTATAATTATTTTATGGAAGTAGGTAGTGTATGAAAAAAGTTGGGATAATTGAAATTGGTAGTACTAATACTAAGACTCATGTTTATGAGAATAAGAGTGTTGTATTTGAAGCAAGTAGTACTATTGAATTTAAGAAAAATTATAATGTAAGTGGGAAAATAATTGATGAAGATTTAGAAAAACTTTATTTGGTTATTGAGGCAGCTTTAGAAAATTCTGATGAAGTTCATTTGTTTGGTTGTAGTATTTTTAGAAGTATAGATACTATGGAACTTAGTGATATAAATAATGTTTTAGAAGATAAGTTTGGACTTTTAATTAATGTGATTTCTCAGGAAGATGAGGCTAGTTTAACTGCGCTTGGTTGTTATAATAGTTTAGATTATAAAGGTAATACATGTATATTTATTGGTGGCGGTGGTTCTACTGAGCTTGTTATCGTAAATGATAAAAAAGTTGTTAAAGAGTTTCATTTTGATTTTGGTGTAGTTGATATTACTAAAAAGTTTAGTTCTTTAAAAGATGATGTACCAAGTGTTACTTTTGATGAAGTTCAAGATTATATTGAGTCTTTAATTGGTGATATTGATATAACTTGTGATTTATTAATACTTGCGGGTGGTGATCACCTTTATTGGTATAATAACGCAAGGTATGATTTAATTAAGAATGATTTGTATGAAATAGATAATCAAAAGTATATGCTTACTAGAGAGATGAGTGATGGTTATGATAGAGATGCGCTTATTACGTCTTTAGATAATATTAGAAAAAATAGTGATAATCCACTTTGGTTTGATGGGTCTAGAGCTATGAAAGTAATTACAAATACTGTATCTAAGAAAGTTAATGCTAAGTATATTGTGCCTACTAAAATTAATATGGAAGAAGGTCTTGTAGAGAAGTTAATGAGTTAACTTTTTTATTTTGTGAAATTTATGTAAATTATCTTGTGTCTTAAATACGTTTTATGTTATACTTTAGAAGTAAGGTAGGAGTAATAAAATATGGCAAAATGGGATAAAGTTTATAATGACTTATTAGAAGAAATTTTAGAAAAAGGAACTAGGGTTGAGAATAGAACTGGTATTGATACGATAAAACTTCCTTTTAAATCTTTTGAATTTGATTTAAGTGAGGAGTTTCCGATTTTAACTACTAAATTTGTTGCGTTTAAATCAGCAGTTTTAGAAATGCTTTGGTTTTACCAAGCACAGTCTAATGATGTAAGGTGGCTTCAAGATAGAGGAGTTAAAATTTGGAATGAATGGCAAATTGATAAAGATGGGAATTATCAAGATAGAAAATTTAATAAAAAGTATGCTTATACAATAGGTACTGCTTATGGATATGTTGTTAAAAAATATAAACTTATTGATAAGTTAATTGAAAAACTTGAGTGTAATCAAACTGATAGAAGAATGATTATGTCTCTTTGGGATGAGAGTTTACTTAAAACTGCGGTGTTACCTTCTTGTGTTTGGAATTCAATGTGGGATGTAACTGATGGAAAACTTAATGTGGTTGTAACTTGTAGGAGTAATGATGTACCACTTGGTATGCCTTTTAATATTACTCAGTATGCAGTTTTACTTCATTTACTAGCGCAAATATCTGGTCTTAAACCTGGTAAACTTTATTATAATGCGAAAGATGTACATATATATGTTAATCAAATAGATGGTATTAAAGAGCAAATTAATAGATTTAAAACTATGGATGATTTAAAAGCTCCTAAACTTTGGATTAATCCAGAAATTACTGATTTTTATAAGTTTGATAATTCAAAAGAGTTACTTGATATTAAACTTGAAGGTTATGAACATAGAGGTAAAATAGCAATGGATGTAGCAGTATGATTTCTATAATTGCAGTTGTTGGTAAAAATAATGAGTTAGGTTTTAATAATGAGCTTCTTTGGCATTTACCTAATGATTTGAAATTTTTTAAAGAAACTACGATGGGTAAACCTGTTATAATGGGGCATAATACATTTGTATCTATTGGGAGAGTACTTCCGGGAAGAGAAAATATAGTGATTTCTAGTGAAAAGTTTGATGGAGTTACTATGATGAGTGTTGAAGATGTTTTAGAAAAATATTTAGATGCTGATGAAGAAGTTTTTGTTATAGGTGGGGCTAAAATGTATGATTGTTTTTTAGAATATGCTAGTAAGATTTATTTAACTGAAGTTCCACTTAGTAAAGAAGCAGATGTTTATTTTCCAAGTATGAATTATGATAATTATACTAAAATAAATATTAAAAGTAATAATGATGGTGATATAAGTTATGATCATGTATTATATGAGAAGAGAAAATAAATATAATGGATATTAATGTTGGAGTTCATGCGATTATATTAAATGAAAAAAATGAGATATTACTTTCTGAGAGGCTTAAAAAAGTAGAGTATAAAACTTTTAGTGTACCTGCTGGTCATGTATGTAGTAATGAAACGCTAGAAGATGCTATGGCTAGAGAACTTAATGAAGAACTTGGAATTGTAGTTTTAAAAGATGATTTGGAAGTAGTATGTGTGGCTAAAAATGCTGATTATATAAATTTTGGTATACTAGTTAAGAAATATTCTGGAGATATTAAAAATATGGAACCTATAAAAGTTGGTAGATTAGAATATTTTAAACTAGATGATTTACCTAAACTTTTTACTGGTTCTAAAAGTATAATTGAGTTATATTTAAATAAAGAATTTTATAATAAAAATAATAATACATAAGGAGATGATATATTATGATGAAGGTAGCTGGAACAATTTTTATTAAAGATAATAAACTTTTACTTGTTAAACCAAGAAAAAGAGATACTTACCAAATGGTAGGCGGTGGAGTAGATTTAGGAGAAGAACCTATAGACGCTGCTATAAGAGAAATAAGTGAAGAACTTAATTCTAAAATGATAGTTATTGATAAAGATAAAATGGAATATATTATGGAATTTGAAGAGATTGCTACGAATGATTCAAGTAAGAAAATATATTTTTATGTTTACAAATATAATGGAGAATTAATTGATTCTTTTAATGAGTCAGCTGAAATTGAAAACTTTTTGTGGTACGATACAAGTATGAAAGATATTGTGTTATCTAATACGCTTAATCATAAAGTTGTGCCATATTGTTTAGAAAATAATTTGATTAAATAGTTTAATAAATGTTTAAATATACTTTGAATAGTATATTTTTTTTGTTATAATTAGATTAGAGAGAAGGAATATTGATTAAATTATGAAAATAGTTATTACTAGTGAAAATAAAAGTAAACTTATGTCATTATTAAATGGGATGTGTGAGCTTGGTTTGGAAAATACTGAGATTATTCCTGTAAATGTTCAATCAGGTGTTAGTTCTAAACCAGTTGATAGTGAGATTTTAACTGGGTGTGTTAATAGAAATAATAATGCAAGAAAAATTGCTGAATCTGAGAATATAGATTTTGATTATTTGTGCTCTATAGAAGGTGGTTTTGAGTGGGATATTAATGGTTATCCATTTATTGTTTCTTACGTTTTATTTGAAGATAAAAACGGTAATAAATCTACTGGAAAATCTTTAGGTCTTAGAATTACTAAAAATATGATGAAATATTTAGAAGATGGAAATTCGCTTAATAAACTAATTGAATTTATTGATAATAAAAAAGATAATAAGCAAAACGGAGGAATTACCGGTTATTTAAGTAAAGGGTTACTTAATAGATGTAACATTGATAAAGATGCTGTTATATCTGCTTTTGTGCCTATAATGTATGGTAATGAAAGAGAGTTGCTAGACTTAGCTATTAGAGTAAAAAAAGAAAATGAATAAATATGGTATGATAGATATTGTTTTATCTAATAGGCTTAATCATAAAGTTGTACAGTATTGTTTAGAAAATAATTTGATTAAATAATTTTAAGAAGGAGAAAGTTATGGAAAAAAATGAAAATTATAAAGATTTAGAAAGAAGAATTAAAGTAATTGAAGAAAGAAACTTTACTGTTGAAAATGATAAGGCTTGGGAGACTAGTTTGATTAGAAAGGTAATAATTATAGTATTAACATATATTTTTGCTGTTTTATATTTAAGTGTTGCTGATAATTCTAATCCGTTTTTTGGCGCAATAGTTCCTTGTGCTGGTTTTTATTTATCTACACAGTCAATTGGTTTAGTTAAAAAAATGTGGTTGAAAAGAAAAAAATAGTTTAAAGACATTTAAAAATTGATGAAAAATCAAAAAGAAAACTCTTTATAAGAAGCTTAGGAGAGATTTTGATTAAATAAATTATATTGGATAGATATATATGAAAATTTCGCAGATATGAAGAAATTTGCTGAAGAAGGAAATATATAATAAATATGTTATAATATGTATAAATTTAAAAGAGGTGAAAATTATGAATATAAAATTTAAAACTAGTAATTATATAAAATTTTTATTTGCAATTATGTTAGTTGCATTTGAAATTTTTATGATTTATATTACTATATACGAAAGTCCTGAGATTAAAAGCGATTTTGAAAGATATGGATCTGTTTTGTTTATTTTGGGGACACTATATTTTACTGTTCGCTTTGCGGTAAGCCAGGTTTCGCTTACTCACTCTGTTTATATGAAAGCGGTTAGAAAATTTATGGATTTTAAAACTTTAAGTGATAGTATAAGAGGTGAAGTATTTAGATCTATAGAGTTCTCGGAAGAATTAAAAGAAAATTTATCTAAGGGAGATATAAAAAGTTTTAGTAAATCTTTTTTGATATCAGAAAACTGGGTTAGTGCAAATAAAGTTTTAATTCCTAAAAAGATGATTGTAGGAGTTAGTATTAGATCTGTTGATAGTGAAGAGTATCACCCAATTATTGATGCGCTTGAGATTAGAACTATTGATGGAAATAAGTTTGATGTTGGACCACTTTCAACTAAGTGTGATGAAGTTGCTAATTATTTAGAAAAAGGTAATGAAATAAAAAACTTAAAAAATACAAAAGATAAAGAAAAGATTATTAATGATTTTAAACATAAAATAAAAAATAAAGATGATTTTTATTTATGGTTTACTAAGAAATAAATGGTTCTTTATTTTAAATTTGTAAATATGCTTTGATTAGCATATTTTTTTTGTTATAATTAGTTTAAATGATGTACTGGATATGAAAGTTGCATTTGATGATGTTTATGACCCTAGAGATGGAAAGTTATCTTCTTTAGATGCTGTTAATAAAATAAATAGACTAAATATACTTGATGAATTATTAAAAAAAGTGTAAATATATAGTTATCACAAAGTTTTTTCGTATTTTAATTTGTAGGAGGAGGGATGATTTTTATGGAAATAAAATTTAGATTAAAAAATTTAGTAAATATTGTAATTGCGATTTTATTAATTTCGTATGAAGTTTTTATGCTTCATGTTTTTTTGTATGAAAGTCCCGAACTAGAAGGAACCATTGAATTAATAATTACTCTTTTTATATTGGCTTTTTTAACTTTTTTAACTTTTAAATTATTAATTATAAATTTGATTCCCAGATTTTTTAAAGAAATGCGAGCAGTTAGAAGGTACATTACATTAAAAGAATTAAATACTTTAATAAAAGATGAAGTGTTTGTGCCTATAAATTTGCCAAAGGCTCTAGTTAAGAAACTTAAGAAGAAAGATATAAAATATTTAACAAAAAATTTTTTGGTTTCAGATAAATGGATCTGCGTTGATAGAATTTTAGTTCCTAAAAAGATGGTTGCTAGCATTAAATCAAGGATTATGATTTATAAAAGTGTTCCTCCTGACTTTGAAATAGTTGTATTTAACTTAGCAAATAAATATTCTTTTGAGTTTGAATATATGTCTTATAGTGTATCTAAAGTTGTTAAGTATTTGAATACAAAAGATATAACAGGTAATCTCAAAAACATAACTAGTGAAGAGAAGTATGTAGAAATATTTAAGGAAAAGGTTAAGACAAAAGAGGATTTTATTAATTTTATTCGTTAAGTACTTGTAATTAAGTTATATTTGTTATACAATAACTTGCATATATTTATATATGAGAGGGAGGGTTTTTAATGAAAAAACTAAAAATAAGTATAATTGCTTTAATATTACTAACTTTAACTATAGGGATTAATGTTAACGCAATGAGGTTTGAGTACACAGAACTTAATCTAAAATCAGAACAATATTACGATAATATGGCAATTGCAAGGAGAGTAATATATTTCAATGAATCGGATAAAGACTATATACTAGCTAGCCTTGAATTTGAAAATGGAATAATGTATGTTTCAGATTCTAGTATGGAACCTAACGGATTACTACGTGCAGATAAGGCAATAAATTTAGAAGTTGCACCAGTTACAACAAGTTTAACTCCAGGCACGTATACTGATACAGTTACCGCTACATTTACGGATGGAACAAAAATTAGTATGCCAGTTAATTTAACAATAATTGAGCCTAAAACGATTTATACTATACCAACTGTTTCTGGACTTGAGTTTGTTTATGATGGTACAGAAAAATCACTATCTTTTGAAAATCTTGATTTAAATAATTTTGATTTAATTGGAGAGTCTAGCGCAACAGAAACTGGAAAATACTGGGCTTTGGTTGGGCTTAAAAATCCATTTACAAGTAAATGGGAAGATGGTAGTACTACTTCAAAATGGTTTAGATGGGAAATTTTAAAAAAAACTGAAACTTTAGCTGGACAATCATTTAGTTCTAATGAAGGTATAGAATTATTTAATGTTAGTTTACCAGAAAATTGGTCTTGGGATAGTCCTGATACAATAGTTAAACGTGGTGATAATACTTATTATGCTTCATATACACCTACTGATGAAAGAAATTATAATACTGTTATAAGTGAGGCTGTAACAGTAGAAGGAATGGAAGTTTTTACTATTAATATTAATAGTGATGGTGGAATATCTCCGCTTGCAAATAGTGCGTATGCTCTTAATTTGGGAGATGATCAAACTATTGAGGTTTCTGCTTTATCTGATAAACTGATTACTTCTATTAAGATTAATGGAGTAGAACAGCTAAATAGTATTACAAGTGCATTTACTATTAATGTAAATGATATTTTTGAAGACATAGATATTGAAATTAAGTCAGTAAGTAAAATTTCGTTTCCTAATGAAGGTAATAGTCAACTATATACTGAAAATTCTGGTGAAAAGTTAATTTTTAAATATGATTTTGATTATAGTTTATTTGAATTAGATAAAATTATGATTGATGGTAATGAAATTTTTACAGGTTTTGAATTTTCTAAAGGTAGTCTTATTTTAACTTTTGATAGTAGTTTATTATCAAGTTTAAATTTAGGAAAACATAATGTTGAAGTAACTCTTAAAAATAGTTTGGTTTTATTAGCAGATTTTACTATAATAGAAGAAGTTAAAAATACAAATACAAATGAAAATACAAATACAAATGAAAATGCTAATACAAATACTAATACAAATACAAATACAACGTCTAATCCTAAAACTAATGATAATATAGTTACATATATTGCACTAGGTTTAATAACTGTTGTAGGTTTAGTTACACTTAAAAGCAAAAAAGATATTTAATCTAAGAAATAGAAAACAGAACTAATATAAGTTTTGTTTTTTTATTGTTTATTTTTGTTAGTTTGAACTTCATAAGCGTTAAAAGGTATGTTATAATATACTAAGTGCAAATAAAAATCTAATAATTCTATATTATAAAATAGGTAAAATAATTACCGAAAATTAAAAATATGGTAATAAATTTATAGAACAATTAGAAGTTGAATTAAGAATTGATTTTCCCAAAATAAAAGGTTTTTCTATTCGTAATTTAAAATATATGCAGAAATTTTATTTGGAATATAAAGATTATGAAAAAGTGTAACAACTTGTTGCACAATTGCCGTGAGGGCATAATATTTTACTGATGGATTAATATATAAGTATGATGTTAGTATTGCTAAAAATTATCTAAATGAAACAGAGTTAAATAATCTAAATGAATTAACTAATTTATTTTTAGTATTTGCAGAAGAAGAAGCAAAAGAAAATTGCATAATGACAATGAATGATTGGATTGATAATACAGATAACTTACTTAAATTCAGAAAAAAAGAAGTTTTAAAAAATAGTGGTAATATTTCTCATCAAAAAGCAATTGAGTTAGCAAAAGAAAACGAAAAAGAAATAATGTATCACTCTCAAAAGAAAGAGGTGTCACTATGATTAAATATGATAGTTTGGAAGAAGAAATATATCTTAATAAGTTAAGAAAAATTCATAAATTGTTTTTAGAAAATAAAGAATTGTTTTTAAAATACGGTGAATTTAATGCACAGTTGAAATTTCAATTTGTTAAACTTTTTAATTGGATGTATTCATCTTTAGCAGAAGATTTTGCCGGACAAGAGTTATTATATTATTTATTCATAAGAGAAACAGAAGAATATTATTATTTAAACTATTGCGTAGATGCTGGCTTTGATGATGAAACAGATGAACCATATGCAACTTTCATGGAAGTGTGTGTAGAAAAAAAATTAGCGAAGATTTATTTTATTAATTTTAATAAAATTTTATATGGAAGTATTTTAGATAATAATGTACAAGTAAATGAAATACCAAATAATTTAGGAGCCAATTTTAATGATGAAGTACTGAGTGATAATGAATATATTAAAATTCTATTAAAAAATATTAATCAAGGAGGTAATTAATTATGGATATGTATCAAAAAAGAAAAAAGAGAGCAAGGTGTAGAAGGAAATAAAAGTTGTGCAACGACTAATATAAACTGGTGTATGCGGCTTTAAGAAAAACTCCTTTTAATCTCTTCGTTTATAAGAGCTTGTGTAATTTTTTTTCTTATTTAATGAAAATAACAAAAAACACTTCGTAATTAATAAATATATTAAAATCTACGAAAGGAGAAATATAATACTAGAATAAAAATGTAAAAATGTATTATATGATTGAAAATGATAAATAAAATAAATGATAGTAATATAATTAACGATGAACTTAAAGATTATCATATGATGCTATGTAATAATGACTATCCTAAATTCATTGATAGCTATTTAGAATTAGAAATTATTCGAAAATTAAATGGAATAGGTCAATATTGTGGTTGTGATTATTTTAGTATCTATAATATAAGATATTGGTATAGCAGATATCACCATAGCATTTCAACAGCCTTAATAACATGGAATTTAACAAAAAATAAAAAACAAACATTAGCAGCATTACTACATGATTTAGGTACGCCAGCATTTTCTCATTGTGTAGATTTTATGTTAGGTGACAGCATAAAACAAAATACTAGTGAAAAAAGTGTAAAAGATGTAATCGAAAACTCACCAGAATTAATAAAGTTATTAAAAAGAGACAATTTAACAATAGAAGATGTTACGAACTTAGAATTATATCCAATAATTGAAAATAAGACACCTAGGTTATGTGCAGATAGATTAGATGGTGTAATGCCTACAGCGTATATTTGGTTAAACAAAATATCGCTTGAAAATACAAAAAAATATTATAAAGATATATCAATACTAAAAAATGAGGATAATATAGATGAAATAGGTTTTAATACAAAAGAATCTGCTGAATTATTTTTTGAAGCAGTTTATTTATATTCAATGGAACTTCAGTCAAATACAAACAATGCCATACTAACATTTGTAGCTGATTCTTTAAAGGTTTTAATAGAAAGAAAAATAATCGCAAAAGAAGATTTATATAAATATAGTGAAGAAGATATAATACAATTATTTGAAAAAAATATAGTAGATTGGTATGATTATACTAAAGCTCCTAAAATTATAAGTACTGATAGTTACGCAATGAATGTTATTAAAAGAACTGAAACAAAAAAAAGGTTTGTTAATCCATTATGTGTAGTAAATAATAAGGTTAATAGATTAAGTGAAGTTTCTGAAAAAACAAAACAATTAATAGAGAAATATCAGAATTATACTGATAAAGAATATTGTTTCTTTGATAAAATTGAAGTTAAATAAAAAAGTAAATAGGCAATGGATATATTGTAAAAGGAGGTAAATAATTATGAATATGTATCAAAAAAGAAAACAAAGAAAAGAAAATAGGGATAATGAAACTATAGAACAAAC
>CAYJKL010000020.1:6542-21078 GCA_964370755.1 uncultured Muribaculaceae bacterium | reverse complement strand
ACTAGAGTTTGTTGCTATAGCATAATCTTTAGCAAGTTCTATGCTACCAGTATAATCGGTTAAATCAAACCCAGTAATAGACCCTACTGTTACTCTAGTAAATCCTGTTAAACTAGTTATTTCAGTTCCACTTGGATTGTAAAACTTAACAATTACCTTAGCAGTTGGTGTAGTTGTTCCATCTAAATAATTATTTACCTTTACATTATAATATAAATCATAAGTAGTATCAATTTGTTCTCCTACTGTTAGAATTACATCTGATGACATATCAAGTAGTGTATAATCAGTTCCACTTACGTCAGTCAGTTTACTTGAATTCCTCACATGCTCAAGCGTATAACCATCTCCTGCTATTACCTGCGCACTTGCATTCCCATCTGTAGTAACGATTGCTTCATTTGGCATAAACGCATAAGAAAAACCAATAGTTGTTAAAAGAACTGCAATAACCATAAGTGGTATTATAAATCTGTTTTTAAATAAAAATTGTTTCATGTAAAATATGCTCCTTTTATCTTAATAAAATTATACCACGCACAGAAGAATATTTCAAACAAAATTTCATAAAAAAAACTAACTTTTAAAAGCTAGTTCATTTCTAATTGGTGCAGGCAAAGGGACTTGAACCCCCATGGATTACTCCGCTAGATCCTAAGTCTAGTGCGTCTACCAATTTCGCCATGCCTGCAAAAAATACAATGGTGGTCCTCGTAGGACTCGAACCTACGACCGCCCGGTTATGAGCCGGATGCTCTAACCAGCTGAGCTAGAGGACCACTTGCTAATTCATTTTATCATAAAATTATATGGTATGCAAGTATTAAATTTACATTTTTCAAATAAAATGCTATAATTAACATAGAGGTAAAAGATGAAAAAGATTATATTATTATTTATTTTAATTATTATTCCAGTTAATATTTACGCACTTAGCATCAGTTCTGAAAACTATGTTATGTATAATTTAACTGATGATTCCCTAGTTATGCAACAAGGCGCAGATGAAATTACATACGTTGCAAGTTTAACAAAAATAGCTACCGCTATAACAGCTATAGAAAAAATTGATAACTTAGATGAAAAAATTACTATTCCAGAAGAAGGTTTAGAAGGATTAGTTGAAGCTAATGCATCAGTCGCAGGTTTTAAACTAGGTCAAAGTGTAACATATAGAGACTTATTATACGGCCTTATGCTACCAAGCGGAGCAGACGCTGCTAAAACACTTGCCTACTACATCGCAGGCTCTGAAAATGAGTTTGTTGCTCTTATGAATGATCTAGTAAAAAAACTTAATTTAGAAAACACAAATTTTACAAATAATACTGGTCTTCATGATGATAACCACTACTCTACTGTAAATGATATAAGTAAAATATTATTATACGCTCTTGAAAACGAAGACTTTAAAGAAATATTTACTTCATCAAAATATTTAACAAGTGACAAAAGTATAACAATGAGCATTAGTTATCAGTCAATAATCGCATCACAAGGACTTACAAATAACTATATAACTGGTGGTAAAACAGGTTTTACGGATGAATCAGGTTACTGCTTTGCATCTACTGCCACATTTAATGATATTGATTTTCTGCTAGTTACAGCTGGAGCCGATTCAAGTACTAGAACGCCAAACCACATAATTGATGCATTAAGTATTTATGACTATGTAAGCGAAAATTATAAATATGTTTATATATATGAGTCTGGTGATATATTAGATTATATAGATGTAAAACTAAGTAATGTACATCAGTATAATATAACAGCTAATGAAAGTTTTCAGTACTATACTCTAGAAGATATTAATACTAAGGATTTTACTTATAACTTTACAGGGCAAGAATATATTACCCCACTTACCGAGAAAGGAAAGATAGGAACTGTTGATGTATTATATCAAGGAAGCGTAGTACATACTTTTGATTATATATACGATGATGAGTTATCTTTTTCAGTACCTGGTTTTGTTACTACTTACTGGGAATATATTCTTGGTGGAAGTTTATTTTTAATAGTTTTTATAGCAGCTATGAATAAAAAATCACGCAAAAAGCGCCGTTAAGCGCTTTTTTTATTTATCTTGTAACATGTTAAGTAAATCTATTTTGAATTTATCTTTTGATGCATTTGATTTACTTATCATGATACCTTTATATGTTGTAAGTTCTGATCTATGACCTTCAAGTAATATATGCTCTGGAGTTATTTTTTCTAAAATAACTGTTTTTTCTTTAGGATGAACAGTATAAACTAAAGTTACATCCCCATGAATTTGAGCAAAAGTTTTATCACTTGGTAATTTAAGTTCATAAGTTTCAGTACCAGCTTTTTTATTTTTAGCTACTACTTCACCAACCATATTACCATTTCTAAGAGCCGGATAATAATCGAAGTTAAGTTTCTTAAAAGCAAGCATATTATACTTCTTTAAAGCCCTTTCTAACTTACGAAATTCATTCTCGTCAATATAATCTAAAACGAATCCTTTCATTTTTTATACCCCCAATACACATACATTATAACATATATGATACATTTTGTCAAATGTAATCTAAAAGTTACAAAAAATCCTTTATTTCAAGGGTTTTAATTCTATTATAGTTTCTCCTAAATTCCAGTTATTTAAGCCAAAACTGGCTACTAAACTATGCTTTCTTAGTACACTATGAACTTCATTTGTAAGTATATTAGTACTCTTTCCATGAATAACTTTGATATATTTATGTCTCATCTTATGACTATCTCTAACAAATTCATTTAAAAGAGCATTAACAAATGCTGCTTCCTCTCCGTGTAAATCAAGCACCGGGATTTGGGTTAGTAGGAGCTGGTCCGGCAGTTGGCGCTGGTTGCTGCGTTGGAGCTGCGTTTGGCGCGGCTGGAGTGGCTGGCATTTGAGCTTGCGCCCCAACTTGCCCTCCCGGATTTGGTTGTTGTACTGCATTATTTTGCACCCCCATTTTGCTATTATAATACGATATTACGTTATTTAAGTTTGGTATAGATAGCTTACCACCAATAGTAGCACATGATAACCCTGCTGCTATATTAGCATAAGCAACTGTTTTTTCAATTGGATAATTATTTAAAATACAGTAAGCAAATGCCCCATGAAATATATCTCCTGCTGCAGTAGTATCTTTAACATCAACTTTAATACCAGGCATTACTTTAATTTCATTATTAAAAGTATACATAGCCCCAATTTCTTCAAGAGTTATAACAAGTTCACTCTTAGGATATCTTTCTTTAATTCTATTATACATTGTAAGAAGCGTACTTGGATTACTTACATCAGCTTTAATACCAGATACTTTTTCAGCAAAATCTTTTGAACAAATAACATATTTACAAAGTTTACTAAGTTCGATTACTTCTGGAGTTGCTTTACCAGCATCTATCATAGTTATTTTTTCAGCATACTTACTTAAAGCACTTAAACTAGCATGATACTCATATCCATCTACTAAAACTAAATCAGGTTCAATAGGAAATTCTTCTTTTTTTAGATGAGGACTAGTCTTATCATCTGCAATATTAACTACAGTTCTAGATCCATTTGCTTTATTTATTATAACAAATGAAACTGAAGAATCTTTATCAAATGATGTTTCAAGACAAGCATTTTTAACACCAAACATGTCAAACTCTTTCTTCATCTTCTCACCATATGAATCATTACCAACTGTAGCAGCTAAATACGTTTCTATTCCCCATTTAGCAAGCATACAAGCTTCATTAGCAGCTTGCCCTCCACCTGTTTCAATTTTTTCAGTAACAGTAAACTTTTGATTTTCAGTTGGATAACCATCCATTAAACAACTAATATCATAAGACGCATGTCCTATACATAATACTTTCATATCTACACCTCTTTATCTCTTCTTAATTATAATATATTTTTTAATATTTTTCTAGATATTTTTAAACATTATCTTTATTTATTATAAATAATTGTTTATTTTTGTAAAATGCATAAAAAATATTTTTAAGGCTCACGTCATTCTTAGACAATTCTTTATTAAGCCAAGTCTCATTTTTCTTAAGTTTTTTAAGCGTCACTTCATTTACTCCCCCATCCACTATTAAAGGCATCGGGTAACTTCCTTTCTTTTTATAAAGTTCATATTTAAAAACTGATAATCTCCCATTAGTTTCTAAAAAAGCATACTCAACATCTTCTAAAGAAGCAATATTTTGCTGCCTTATATTAAGTAGTAAATCATCAAGAGAGTATCTTTGTTTAATCATTTCTTTATAATTAACTTTACCATCACAAATAATTAAGGAAGGTTTACCATCAACAAGAGCTCTAACATTTCTAAATTTAATACTTAAATAAGCAATCCCTATTTCTAAAAACACAAGTATTAAAATTGGAATAATTGTCTGAAAAATACTTTGATCTAAATTTTCAATAGATATAGCCACAAACTCAGCAATCAATATCGTAACAATTAAATCAATTATACCAAGCTGACCAATTTCTCTTTTCCCCATTAATCTATATAAAACCATAATTAAAATATAAAAAAACACAGTTCTAAAAGCAATACTAAATAAAATCATATAATCACCAAATATATTATGAGTATATAATATATTTTTTAATCATGAATATAGTTAATTAGGTGATAAAATGAAAAAAATGAATATCTATATAAAAAACTTAAGTTTATTTCTAATACTAGAACTATTTTTCGTATTTATTTGCAGTCTTCTAAACCTTGCTGGTATAAAAGAAAGCATAAGCACAATACTTCTATTTGTATATAACGTAATACTTTTCATGTTCTTCGGTTTTAACCACGGAAAAACAAATAATAAAAAAGGGTATTTAACCGGATTTCTAACTGGCTTAATCTTACTAATAATATTATTTCTAGTAAACATATTATTTTTTAAAGGTGATTTTAAAATAAATCAAATACTTTATTATACAATTTTAATTATTTCCTCTACATTCGGTGGAATGTATGGTAAAAGCAAAAAAATAATTGACTCAAAAGAAAAATAGAAGATTTCTCTTCTACTTTAAAATACAAATGTATAAATTCCATTATCATGTTTTACATAACTAGCATCGTCATAATAAACTTTAGTAACTGGGTTAGCTTCTTTTTCTAAATAGTTATTTTGATAAAGAAACTTAAGTGTAACAGACTCTTCGGTGCAAACACTTTCTTTATAACAAAGCTCAGCAGCCTCAGTTATTTTTTTCTCTGAAACTAGCATTAAAGACTCATTATGACTTTCATTAATTTTTATTATTGTCGGAATTAGTATTAAAAGAACAATAAGACATCCTGTAATAATAATTATAATTTTATTTACATTACTCTCCATAATAATCCTTAACAAATTTGTCTCTGTATTCTAGTAATGTTTCATTTTTAATATTATCTCTAATATTATCCATTAATCTATACAAGAAATTTATATTATGCACAGATAATAATCTTGCTCCAAGAGTCTCATTTGCAACAATTAAATGCCTAATATAAGCTTTTGTATAATTTTGACATGCATAACAATTACAATTTTCATCTATAGGAGTAAAATCTTCTTTATATTTGCTATTTCTTAAATTAATTTTACCATGTGGTGTATAACAGTGACCATGTCTTGCAAGTCTAGTAGGCGCAACACAGTCAAATATATCAATTCCTCTTATAACGTTTTCAATTAAATCAATTGGATCTCCTACACCCATTAAGTATCTAAGTTTATCTTCAGGTAAATGTTTAGTAGTATCAGCAACCATTTTATACATAGTAGGTTTATCTTCACCTACTGCTGTTCCACCTACTGAGTAACCATCAAAATCCATTTCAATCAATTTTTTAGCACAGTATTCTCTAAGTTCTGGATAATCCCCACCTTGCACTATACCAAATAAAATTTGATGATTTTTCTTAAATACATCTTTTCCTCTTTTAGCCCAGCGAAGTGTTCTCTCAACACTATTTTTAACATAATCATAAGTAGCAGGGTAACCAATACATTCATCAAAACTCATAATAATATCAGCACCTAATTTTTGCTGTATATCAATACTTTTCTCAGGAGTAAGTAATAAATTATCACCATTTATATGACTTTTAAATTTAACCCCTTCTTCACTTATATCTTTAGGTTTGGCCAAACTAAAAACTTGAAAACCACCTGAATCAGTTAAAATTGGTCCATCATAATTCATAAATTTATGAAGTCCACCCGCTTTAGCTACTATATCTTCTCCTGGTCTAAGCCATAAATGATATGTATTAGCAAGAATAATACCAGAACCAAGCTCAGCAACTTCATAAGGCGCAAGCGTCTTAATAGTAGCCTGCGTTCCTACAGGCATAAACATTGGCGTATCATAAGTTTTACCATTATGAGTAATACTCCCAAGTCTTGCACTAGTAGTACTACTTTTATATTTTAAATCATATTTTATCATTTTACTTCCCTTCACTTATCTACTTTTATATGCATCTTCAGTTCTTACCATAAATTTCTTTATCAATTCTTCATAATCTCTTTGAGTTAATATTTCACTTTCTTCAAGAGTAATATTTTCAAAAAGAAAACCTACAAAAACTTTTAAAAAATTATAATCTTCATGACAAATAATTTGATCAACAAAATTATCACTATAAAATGAAATTTTATCAATAGGCTTTTTATTTACCATACCAGCAATATTTTCTTCTTTAAGAATAATCAAAAGTTTATTATTAACTAAATAATCTTTAAGTTCTCCTTGTTTTAAATTAAAAATACTATGCTCACTTATATCAGGATTTTTCTTTTGATGATACTGCATAAAATTAATGCTACCAGGCGCATCATTAGTAGACTCAGCAACGTTTTGAACATGATTATCTTTATATATCGCAAGCGCATAGTCACTATATCTATAATTAGAATTTATATCTAAAACTTCTTTTTCTTCATAACTTTTCATCTCAAAGTTAGGGTCATACGCCTCTCCCGCTTTTAAAATCACTACATCTTCTTTATTAATCGAATCCTTTATAGCTTCAATTTCTCTTGGTATTATATAAGCACCATAACTATTTATAGTGTATATTTCCATAAGTTTTAAAAGCGCTAAATTAAGCTGATGCTTATTAAATATTAATGTTTTATTCACAATTTCTCCTCCTTTTATTCTTATTTTCTTTATCATTTAAATATATTTTTATTAAAAGTTCTCCAAACTCAGTAAAAAAATATATATTTCTATTACAAATTTCTAAAATATTATTTATAGTTGCTTCCTCAAGAATATCTTCAAGCACTTCCGCATTTTTTATTATAAATGGTCTAACACCACCACTAATACTAAGTTTAATTAAGTACTCAAATTTATACTCAAAGCCATTACTTACAAACTGCTTAATCAAAGAAACCGCAGCCAAATACATTTTACCATACTCACTTATTTCATAAGTATTTCCCCAGCACACACCAGCATGTATATAGTGCTCACTCTCTTTAAAAAAATGTATTGGAATACCTTCAGCAACCACCTTATTTTCTTTATCAAGTTCATGAAACAAAAATGGTGTATCTTGCTCATAAATATTTTTCAAAAAATCAACTTCATTATCCCCTAAAAACATAAACCCTCCGTTTTTATTTTATAAACATCGCATCCCCAAATGAGAAAAATCTATACTCATTTAAAATCGCATGATTATAAGCATTCATAATCTTATCTTTACTAGAAAGCGCACTAACAAGCATCAAAAGAGTACTCTTAGGTAAATGAAAATTAGTAATCAAAGAATTTACTGCTTTAAATTCATACCCTGGATATATAAATATATCGGTATTCTCCTTCGTTTCTTTAAATTCTCCATATTTACTCATAACAGATTCAAGCGTTCTACAACTAGTAGTACCAACTGCTATAATTCTTCTATTCTCACTTTTAGCTTTATTAAGTTTAAAAGCAGCATCCTTACTTATTTCATAATACTCACTATGCATTTTATGATCAAGAACATTATCTACTTCAACAGGTCTAAATGTACCAAGTCCAACATGAAGTGTTACATATAAAACTTCTACGCCTTTATCCTCAATTTTTTTAAGTAACTCATTAGTAAAATGAAGTCCCGCAGTTGGCGCCGCAGCAGAACCTAAACACTTAGCATACACAGTTTGATATCTAGATTTATCTTCAAGTTTTTCATGTATATAAGGAGGAAGTGGCATGGTACCTAAATTTTCTAAAATTTCTAAAAATATTTTTTTATAAATAAACTTTACATGGACAATACCATCTTCCTTTTTACTTATTACTTCTGCTTTTAAGTCATCACTAAACTTTATAATAGTACCCGATTTTAATCTCTTAGCAGGCTTTGCTAAACACTCCCAGTTATCACCTTCTAAATTTTTAAGAAGTAAAAGTTCTATAACCGCTCCAGTTTCTTCTTTAACACCAATAATTCTAGCAGATAAAACTTTCGTATCATTTAAAACAAGAACATCCCCTTCATTAAAGTAATTAATAATATTTTCAAATACTTCATCAGTAAGATACCCAGTTTCTTTATCCATAACTAAAAGTTTAGATGCAGATCTATTTTTAAGAGGAGTCTGCGCTATCAAATTTTCAGGTAATTCAAAATTATAATCTTCAATATTCATTTTCTCACAACATTTCTAAAACGGTATTATACACTTCTTCATGAATTTCTTCAATACTTTTTGCATTATTATCAAGTGCACACTCAATTGTAGCAAACGATAACTTTTCAGCCATAAGTAAATAAGTCTCTTCACTTTTTCTTAAATGCGCTTCATCATTTTCATGTTGATCTAATTTTTCAGCACGTTTTGCCCTTAAAGGAATAGCAGCTTCATAAGGCATATGAAGAAAAATAGTAATATCAGGTTTAGGTAACTTTATAAGATCAAACTCTAAAGTAGCAAGCCAATCAATCATTTCAAGTCTTTCTTTCTTACTTTCAAGTTTACTAGCTTGATGCCCCATATTAGACGTTGTATATCTATCTAAAAGAACTATATCATTAACCTTTAAAGCATCTACAATAGCTTTACTGTTATATAATCTATCCGCAGCATAGTATAAACTTGCCACCTTTGGATCAACACTCGCAGCGCCCTCTTCAAACCATCCTTCGCATATATAAGATTTACCTAAATAAGGTCCTCCAACTATTTTTCCAGTCGGAGTATCATAATTTGGAAATGAAAATTTTGCAACTTTCTTTCCTTCTTTTTCTAATCTTTCAATTAATAAATTAGACTGAGTTTCCTTTCCCGAACAATCTGTTCCCTCTATTACTATTAATTTACCCTTCATTTTTTTCTACCTCTTTCTTTGTAACTAGCAAACCAAGTATAATGTAAAATATAGATGCTACTGATACAACACTTATATTAAAAAAACTTTGTAATATATAACTTGTAACTGCTAAAAATATTATTTTATTCATTATCTCTTTATTATATTTTATGTGTCTATAAATTATATAGCCATAAAGCATTATAAGCGATATAAGTGCAAACACACCTTGCGTTGTAAGCACTTGTAAAAAGTCATTATGAGCTTTATCAAATGGAGTTCCTAAATATTTTATAGCCTCCCCATCATCTATATAAGCAAAATTATCTACTCCTACACCAGTAATTATATTTCTAGGAACAAAACTAATAGCCTCTTTCCAAACATAACCCCTAGTAGTACCAAGTTCATCACTTATTTCTAAACTAGTTGCAGCAACACCAGCCTCTTTGCCAGTATTAAATATATCATGAAGAAGATCATCCTCTACAAATATCGTATACCCAGCAAAACTAATTAGTAAAGCAAGCGCCGTTATAATTATTTTCTTTTTCTTTTTACTTAAAAACACAAGTAAACAAACAAGCCCAAGACCAATTATCCCACTCATTGAGTTTGCTGTATAAAGGAAAAAAGAAAAAAACATAATACCAACTATATATAAAATACTTTTATCATCTTTATATAAATAAAGTCCAATAACTAAACTAAGCACCATTAATAAATAACTTGAGTAAAAGTTTGCATTCCCAAATATACTACCTATATAAAGTAAATTTTGATAAACTCCATCAAACTCTATTAACTGAAGAAAACCAAAAGTAATCGGTATAACACTTGATATAATTATAAAATATATAATTTTTTCTTTATATTCTGATATAACATTTTTACTAAGTAAAAACAGCGCATAATACGAATACAGTGATAATAACCCTTCATATCTATGAAAATAACCATATATTGCAGTCTTTGTATCATAAGCAAAAATTGTACTTATTAAACCAAATACAGCAAGAAGAGTTATTATAATATCAGTTTTATCTAATTTATTAATTCCAAAACATATAGAAAAAATATAAAGAAGAAGCGCTATAATACCAAATATATATATTACAAACGGATACCTAGTAAAACTAAACTCACCTAGAACTACTAAAGTTCTAAATACAAATGACACTAAAATAAACAGCATTATAAATACAGTTATAACTTTATTAAAATTTTTATTCATAAACTACACTATTAAAATTAATAATTAAGTGGAAACTTACTTGTTAATTTTATAACTTCTTCTTTTAACTCTTTTAACTTTTCTTCGTTATCTTTATTTTTAAGAGCTTCACTAATAATTTTACCCACCATTACAAACTCTTCTTCACCAAAACCTCTAGTAGTCATTGCAGCAGTACCAATTCTAATACCACTAGTAACTCTAGGACTAAGCGTTTCATTTGGAATAGTATTTTTATTTACAGTAATACATACTTTATCAAGAACTTCTTCAGCTTCAAGTCCAGTTAAATCAAAATTTTCTTTAACATTAAGTAAAAATAAATGATTATCTGTTCCACCAGAAACAATTTTAAAACCTTGACTTTGAAGTTCACTAGCAAGTGCTTTAGCATTTTTTATAACATTTTCACCATACACTTTAAATTCAGGTTTAAGTGCTTCATAAAAACACTGTGCTTTAGCAGCAATAACATGCATTAAAGGTCCACCTTGAATACCAGGGAATATAGTTTTATTAATTTTCTTAATTATTTCTTCATCATTAGTTAAAATAATTCCCCCTCTAGGACCCCTAAGTGTCTTATGAGTAGTTGACGTTACTACATCAGCATACGGAACTGGAGACATATGATGCTCTCCTGCAACAAGACCGGCAATATGAGCCATATCTACCATAAATATAGCACCAACTTTATCACATATTTCTTTAAATCTTTTAAAATCAATTTCTCTAGAATAAGCAGAAGCACCTGCAATTATCATTTTAGGTTTTTCTTTTATTGCAACTTTTTCAATTTGATCATAATCAAGCATTTCAGTTTTTTCATCGATATCATAAGACACAATAGTATAATCTTCACCACTAAAAGATGCACTATGACCATGAGTTAAATGCCCACCATTAGATAAATTCATACCCATAACTTTATCCCCATGATTAAGAAGCGATCTATAAACAGCCATATTCGCACTAGACCCAGAGTGAGCTTGCACATTAGCATATTTACTACCAAAAATTTCACATAAATATTCTATAGCCTTTTTCTCAGCAACATCAACATTACCGCACCCACCATAATATCTTTTATCAGGGTAACCTTCAGCATACTTATTAGTAAGAACACTTCCTTGAAGTTCTAAAACATCTTTTGAAACAAAATTTTCTGATGCTATTAATTCAATATTTTCTTCTTGTCTTTTTCTTTCATTTTCAATTACTTCTTTTAATATTTTATCCATTTTTAATTCCCTCTTTCTGTATTTTTTATATATGAATTATATGTATTTTCTAAAACCATTGATATAGTCATTGGTCCAACTCCTCCAGGAACAGGTGATATAAACTCACATTTATCTTTTACATTTTCAAAATCTACATCTCCGCATATTTTACCATTTACTCTAGTAATTCCAACATCTATTAAAGTAGTCCCTTCACTAACCATATCACTAGTAACAAGATTACTTTTTCCAACAGCACTAACAATTATATCAGCACTAAGACTCTTTTCTTTAATATTTTTTGTTTTACTATGACAAAGAGTAACAGTTGCACCTAAATTAGTAAGCGCTATACTAAGTGGTTTACCAACCAAAAGCCCTCTACCTATAATAGTAACATCCTTACCCATTACATCAATATTATAATAATCAAGCATTCTAATTATCCCTTTAACAGTACAAGGAAGCATAGTATCTTCATTTAAATAATTTGTATAAACATTTTCCATACCAAGTCCATCTACATCTTTAGATCCCTTTATATATTTAGCACACTTCATAAAATCAAGCCCCTCAGGAAGCGGACTTTGTAAAAGTATTCCATGAACACTTTCATCATCATTAAGTGATTTTATAACATCAATTATTTCTTCTTCAGTAGACTCACTATAACTAATTAACTTAGCATTAATTCCTACTTCCCTACATTTCTTAATTTTTTCAGCAACATAAATTCTACTTGCTTCATCAGCACCCACTAATATAATAGCTAAAGTTATCTCATCATCAAGCAATGAAACTTTTTCTTTAAGTTCCTCCAATATTTCATCTCTAACAAGTTTCCCATCAAGTATATTCATTACACATCTCCTTCAAAAAGCCCCGAATTAAAACTTATACCTAAATGTCTATAAGCTTTTTCAGTAGCCACTCTACCACTTTTAGTCCTTTTTATAAAACCTTCTTGAAGTAAGAAAGGTTCAACCACATCTTCAATAGTAGTAACTTCTTCTCCAATACTAGTAGCAATTGTCTGCACACCAACTGGTCCACCACCAAATTTTTCTATTAAACTTTTTAAATACGCCAAATCTATATTATCAAGTCCATAATTATCAACTTTTAACCTTTTAAGCGAACCTTTAGTAACATCCAAATCAATGCTGGCAAGTCCTTCAACAAGCGCAAAATCACGAACTCGTTTAAATAATCTATTAGCAACCCTAGGCGTCTTACGACTTCTTTTTGCTATTTCAAGTGCCGCATCTGCTTCAATTGGCATATCTAAAACTCTACTAGTTCTCTTAACTATTTGGCTAAGTTCATCATTTGTATAATATTCAAGTTTATTAATAATACCAAATCTATCTCTAAGCGGACTTGATAAATCACCAGCCCTAGTAGTAGCCCCAACTAAAGTAAAAGGAGGTAAATCAATTTTAATATTTCTACTTTTACCTTCAGTAGTAATAATTATATCAAGTTCAAAATCTTCCATCGCAGGATAAAGTATTTCTTCAATAAAAGATGGCATTCTATGAATTTCATCTATAAATAAAACATCATTAGGTTCCAAATTAGATAAAATAGCAGCCAAATCTCCAGACTTTTCAATGGAAGGTCCACTAGCAGTTTTTATATCGCTATTCATTTCATTAGCAATTATATGAGCAAGTGTTGTTTTACCAAGTCCAGGAGGCCCATATAAAAGTACATGATCAAGAGATTCTCCTCTCATCATCGCCGCTTTTATAAAAACACTTAAATTCTCTTTTATTTCTTTTTGCCCAATATATTCATCTAAACTCTCGGGTCTTATATTTTCAATTGAAAAATCTTCATTTTTGACATCTGTATCAAGTAATCTATCCATTAAAAACCTTCTTTCTTTAAAACTATTAAAAGTTCATCCCAATTAGTAACCACTTCAAATCTATCATCTTCTTCATGTTTCTTAAACATAACAGCCTTAATACCAACATTTTGTACACTTTCTAAATTAAAAACATGATCATCAAAGAAAATATCAACATTTTCCTTCTTACATACAGACCCTTTATCATCAATATTAAAATAAATTGCATCAAACTTCAAATCTTCTTTTTCCAAAAATTTGTTAGTAACATCCTCTACATCAAATGTAAGTCCATACCCTCTTCTAGTAATAATAACTATTCTATGATTCATTTTATTTAAATAATCAAATACTTCTTTAACTCCAGATTTCAAAACTGCATCTCCAAAACACTTAACCAAGTACTTAGAATAAAATTTATCTCTAACAATTTCACTCATATTTCTAAAATCAGTTTTACCATCATAAAACTCACTAGCAAGATATATACTATTTGCTACTTCAAAACTATTTGTCATCGTGTTATCAATATCAAAACCAACTGTTTTCATTATTTTATCACCTTCTATTTTATTATATAAAATTTAACCCAAATTGTAAATGATACACAAAGAGTTTTACAAAGTTTTTAAAACAAAAAAATAAAATGTATCACATATGTATACATTTTATTTATTCACACTTACTCGCGCTATCAACAAGGCAGCTAGCAAACGTTTCAAACTCAGCATAAACTCTTTTATTTTTAATAATAAGTTTCATCTTATCCCCTTCCATCGAAAGACCTGTTATATCATTTTTTATACACGCTACTCTCTCACACTCATTATTGTTTATACACACTTCACACTCATCAGTTCTTTCAACATAATCAGCACTTATATCACCTAAAGAAATTATTTTAC